>CAZYEM010000147.1:0-10182 GCA_964646395.1 uncultured Bacteroides sp. | reverse complement strand
GAGATTTGGAAATCAGAAAGCAAACTTTGAAAGAACAGGAAAAGTTACTTTAGTCGAGTAGTATATTTTTAAATTTATTATATTTAAAATCAACTTTCAATTTTTATTCCAATTTTTTCAGCATCTAACCAAAAATCCGGATAGGATTTGCTTACATGATTAATGTTGTCAAAAACTAAGCTTTTGGTTAATATTACCAATGGTGCAAAACTCATTATCATTCTATGATCATTGTAAGTATTAATGATGTTTTTGATAATAATTTCAGATGGAAATATTGAAAGTGAATTTTCATCTTCTATTTTAACAGTACCGTTAATTTTAGTTATTTCATTATAAAGAGCCTCAAGTCTATCTGTTTCTTTTATTTTGAGGCTTTCCAATCCATTTAGTTTAGCTTTTATTCCTAAGCCTAAACAAGTAACAGCAATTGTTTGAGCAATATCAGGATAGTTAGTAAAATCAAATTCAAATTCTTTGCAAATTTGCTTTGTTTTACTTAATATTATTCCATCAGCCATAAATTCTGTATGTACGCCAAAGTTTTCAAATACTTTTGCTAAAATGGCATCTCCTTGATAATCATTTTTTTTTAATCCATTTAATTTAATACTTACATTTGAAGAAAAAGCAACTGTTTCATACCAATAACTGGCTGAACTCCAGTCAATTTCTGAATATATTGTGTTTGATTTAAATTGGTTATTTAAAATATTAATCTTATTTCCTAAAACAGAAACATTTACACCTAAATGTTTTAATAAATTTAATGTAAGCAAAATATAGGGATAAGAAGTAATTTTACCAAGTAATTTTATTTTTAATCCATTTTTAAGAAAAGGTGCAATAAGAAGCAAAGATGTAATAAATTGGCTGCTTTTAAATGCAGCAATATCAACAATTCCTCCTTCGAGAGCTTTCCCTTCTATTGTCAATGGGGGATAACCTTCTTTACTGCTATAATTAATACTTGCTCCTAAAGAAATTAATGCATCAACAAGCTCACCTATCGGACGTTGTAGCATGCGTTCATCTCCTGTTAATATCCATTTTCCTGGTGTTATAGAAAGTACGGAGGTTAAAAATCGCATGGCAGTTCCCGCATTATTTACATTTATTTCTACATAATTATCTGAGCCAATGTTTTTTTCAATAAGATTCAACTTTTCAAATAATAATCTGGAATCATCAGCATCAGATATTTCAACCAATTTATAGTTTTTGTTTGTTAAGAAACACAAAATTAAAGCTCTGTTAGAAATACTTTTTGAATATGGCAGATTTATTTCTATTACCTTTTTGATTTGGACAGGATTATAAGTAATTAATGTCATTATTTATAAAGGCTTGTATAAAAATGAATACTTTCTGAAATCAAACTTTCATTGCAGTTATTGTCGATTAAAGCTTTACCAATTTCAGAAATAAGGGTAAAGTTAACTTTGCCATTTTTATTCTTTTTGTCTTGTTTAATAATTGATAGAAGTTCAATAATAGTATTATTGTCAATATTATAAAAAGGGAAAAGTGAAGAGGTATATTTATAGATTAAATTTGCTTTTTCGTTGCTCAATCCATTTATAATAACTGAAATATATGTTTCGCAAATTATACCGATAGCAACTGCTTCTCCATGTAAAAGTGGATTTTTATCATTGTTTAGAGAGTAGCTTTCGATTGCATGAGCAATAGTGTGTCCATAATTTAATATTTTTCTAATATCCTTTTCCAAAGGGTCTGAATTTACAATATTGCTTTTAACATAAACAGCTCTTTTAATTATTTCGTGTTGATTATAAATTTGTTCCGGAGATATTTTGATGATCATTTCCCATAATTCAGTATCCATGACAAGGGCATGTTTAATTATTTCAGCAAACCCTGCATATAATTCTCTTTTTGGTAATGTTTTTAAAAAGTCAATATCAATAAAAATTACTTCAGGATCAGAAAATACACCTAATTGATTTTTGAAACCTTTATAATTTACACCGGTTTTTCCTCCTATTGAAGCATCAATCATTGCTAATAATGTAGTAGGAATGTTAATATAATGTAAGCCTCTTTTAAAGACAGATGCCGAAAAACCACCAATATCACTGATTACTCCACCACCTAAATTAACTACTAAAGAATTACGGTCAAGTGTTAGTTCTGTAAATTTATCCCAAATATCTATAGCATTTTGAATTGTTTTTGTTGATTCGCCACTTTTTAGTTCGATTATTTTCGCTGATCGAAAAGAGGGTATTCCTAATATTTTTGGTAAACAATGTTTTTTTGTATTGTCATCAACTAAAATTACAACTTGTGAAAATGCTTTTATTATTTGTTGAAAATGCTCAAAATCAAATGCATTTATTTCTCCAATATAAATTGGATAAGGATTTTCTACTATTTTTGATATTCTTTCCATGCTTTTACAAAATTAACAAATAATTAAGACGAAATCACAATTAATGAATTTATTTTTGCATAAATTCTAAACTTATTGATATGCTTATATTTAACAATACAAAAATTGCTTTCTCAACTAAAACAGATAATGAACTTCGAAAAGCTTATTGGTTATTTAAAACCATCGAAAATCCAATAATTGTTAATATTGGCAGTAAATTATTAAACCTGGCAATTTTTATCGGTTTTCCCATTAAATGGATTATAAAACCTACTGTTTTTCAGCATTTTTGTGGAGGCGAAACCATTAATGATAGTGATAGAACAATAGAGAATTTAGGTAAAAGTAATATTGGAACTATTTTGGATTATTCAGTTGAAGGGAATCATAGTGAATCTGATTATGAAAAAGCTACAGATGAACTGTTGTCTGTTATCGAAAAATCTTCAGTAAATAAAAATATTCCTTTTGTGGTTTTTAAAGTTACCGGAATTGCAAGATTTACATTGTTGGAGAGGATCAATAATGACATTCAACTTACGGATGAAGAGATTGATGAATATGAAAGAGTAATTTTTAGAGTTGATAAAATTTGTAATGCTGCTTATTCTATTGACATACCGGTTTTTATTGATGCAGAAGAAACGTGGATTCAAAATGCAATTGATAATATTTCAATGAAAATGATTAGAAAATACAACTTAAACAAAGCATTAGTATATAACACATTACAAATGTATCGACATGATAGATTATTGTATTTAGAAGAAATAATAGGTGATGCAAGAAGAAACTCATATAAAATAGGATTAAAATTAGTTAGAGGAGCCTATATGGAAAAAGAAAGGGAAAGAGCATTGATAAATGGATATCAATCTCCAATCCAGATAAATAAGGAAGCAACTGACATGGATTTTGATAAAGCAATTACTTTGTGTATTAATAATGCCGATTTAGTTTCAATTTGCGTAGGGAGTCATAATGAAAGAAGTAACGCCCAATTTGCTGAATTAATCGATAAAAAAGGATTTCTGCGTAATGACAAAAGGTTTTATTTTGCTCAGCTATTGGGAATGAGTGACCATATTAGCTATAACCTTGCTTCTGAAGGTTTTAATGTTGCTAAATACGTTCCTTATGGACCAGTTAATTTTGTAATGCCTTATTTGATGCGTAGAGCATTGGAAAATACATCTGTGGCCGGGCAAACAGGAAGAGAACTATCTTTAATTAAAACTGAATTGAAACGAAGAAAAGACGTAAAAATTTAATTTTTGAATAACAATTCTGATTTCTATTTTTTATTATCTTTGTTGCTCAAGAAATTATATTTATTTTTTATAGTAGAAAAATAGGTATAATATTAAAAATCAATATTTAACGGTTTAAATAAATGAAAAGAAACACTTTTTTTGTATTATTATCTGCCATAATTATTTTTTCTATGGCTTCCTGTAAATGTCAGAAATCAGCTGTAAAGGCTAATGATCAAGAATCCGTTGTTAAAATTATTGCACCTGTAATAATTTATAAAACAAATGGTGATTTTAATAAAAATGTAGCAGTCATGTTATCAGATGACAAAACTGACATTATTTCTTATCCTGACATAACTGATGTTTTTTATGCAGGAAAGCTGGCTTATCCAACTCAATTAGAAAATGGATATTTACTTGATAATAGAGGTGTTAATAAGAACACAGCATTTATCAAATATACTTATGAAGAGTATAGTAAGTTGCCAGCTACTCCTCAAAAGGAAGAGTTGATGAAGATGATAATTTCAAAAAATTCAATTATAGAATTATACAAATGTGATAAATTACCTAAAAATGACATTCAGAAATTAAATGAATCCATTAAACAAGGTTTGCCAAATGTATGCAATAATCTAATGAAATAATTTAATAATCAACAATATCAAATAATTAAAAAATGAGAAGCAAATTAACGTATTTATTATCATTAATTGTTGGCTTGATTATAATAAGTCAAGCAGCATATTCAGAAATTGTTCCAATTGAAAAAGCTAGATTGGTTGCAAAAAATATTTATTTTGAGAGAGTAAATCTTACAAAGGAAGTTTCATACACTAGTATTTTCTTTGGCAATGAATTTACGGTTTCAGAAAATGGAAAACCGGTATATTATGTTTTTAATATTAGTAATGAACCTGGATTTGTATTAGTTTCTGCAGAATCAAATGCATATCCTGTTTTGGGTTACTCTTTTGAAAGTTATTTTTACCCGGACAATTTGAATGTTACTTTAGAGTCTGAAATGCAGAACTATAAAAATCAAATTGTTGAAATTAGAGCACATAATTATAAATCAGACAATGAATCGGCTGCTTTATGGGAAAAATATTCAAAAACTTCATTTACAAAATCAACAGAAGGTATAACTCAAGCTGGACCTTTAGTACAAACTAAATGGGATCAGAGTTGCTTTTATAATACGCTTTGCCCAGTAGGTAGCAGTGGTAATGGTTACTGTAATCATGTTCCAACAGGATGTGTTGCTACTGCAATGGCTCAAGTTATGAAATTCTGGGCCTATCCGGCAAAAGGAGCTGGTTCTAATACTTATGCTTCAATGGGAAATCATAGTGTTGATTTTTCTGCACAAACCTACAATTGGGCTGCTATGCCAAATTCATTGACTGCTGAAAATAATGAAGTTGCTAAAATCATGTATCATGCAGGTGTTGCAATGAATATGAGTTATTCTCCTGGTGGTTCAGGAGCTGTTACAGCTAATTCCGGTCAAAAATTAGCTATGAATTTTAAATATTCAACATCATCACAATATATAACAAAAACTACTAATTTAATTGATTGGCATATAAAAATAAGAGCAAATATTTTAAGTGGTAAACCTGTAATATATAGCGGAAGAGATGGTAGTTACGGACATGCATTTATCATAGATGGATTTCAATACCCTGAATATTATCATATAAATTTAGGATGGGGAGGAAGTGGTGATGGTTATTACTATTTAAACGCAATAAACACTACTAATAATAATGGTAACTTTAATGATGCTCAAGGAGCTGTGATAAATATTTTCCCTTCTACAATGTCAGGTGCAAAAATCACTTCAGAAAATACAGGTTCTGAAGAGGCCGTTATTTATCCTAATCCAAATAATGGTTCTTTTTCATTGATGATAAATAATGATTATTCAGGACAAGTTAATATTAAGATTTTAGATATGACATCAAGAGTTATTGAAAACGTAACTATTGATAAAAATGATTCATTTGTATCACATAATTTTAATCTTTCTCATTTAAGTAATGGGTTTTATTATGTTTCAATTGAGAATAATAATAATAGATTGGTTAAAAAGTTTATCATTAAATAATTAAAGAAAAAAAATAAAATGAAAAAAATAGTATTTATATCATTAATATTTGGTTTGTTAATAGTAAGTAGCAGTTGCAAAAAAGACGATGACAAACCTACAACAGGAAAAGTAAGTATTAATATTTCTAAATTTACTTCAACCGATGCACAATATGCAAATAAAATAATTCCAACAAGTGCATCGTTGTCAGGTTCTAAAATTGAACTTCATTCAAAAGCAACTTTTGATGCAAAAGTAAGTTCCGTTAGTTACACTGGAGCATCTGTGTCATTTGCTACACTTGCTGCTGGAAAATATTATGTAATGGCTTGGAAAGACAACAATAGCGACAATGCATATTCTGATGGAGACTATTTTGGTTTTGTAGAAAAAGCAGTAGTTATAACCGGAGGCGAAAATTTATCTTTTAATATTCAAATGTACATTTTAAAGAATTAAAATATACATTAAAGAATAAATTATAAAAATAAAAAAACCTTCATTTTATGAAGGTTTTTTTATTTTATTGAGATTATTAAAAATCAAAGAATATACATTATCTGAATGCGGCCATTAATAATTCAATATCCTGATATGGTAGTTGATATGTATCTGCAATGTATTTATTAGTTACAATGCCATTAAAAATATAAATTCCCTGCCTTACTCCATAATCTGATTTCAGCATATTATCCACTCCTCCTTCTTGTCCGATATTCAGCAAGATAGGTGTAAAACAATTACTTAAAGCATAAGAAGCTGTATGAGGAACTTTTGATGATATATTTGGAACCGCATAGTGAGTAACCCCATGTTTTATATAAACGGGATTATTATGAGAAGTAATTTCCGAAGTTTCAACACATCCACCTTGATCTATACTAACATCAATAATTACAGATCCTTTTTTCATCTCTTTAACCATATTTTCTGTAATTATACATGGTGTTCTTCCATTACTCGAATGTAATGCACAAATAACAACATAAGCTGTTTTTAAGGCTTTTAGCAATACTTTGGGCTCAATTATAGATGTAAATATCCTTACATTTAGATTGTTTTGCAACCTTCTGAGTTTGTAGATGGAATTATCAAAAACTTTCACATAAGCACCTAATCCCATGGCAGCCCTTGCTGCATATTCGGCAACTGTTCCCGCTCCAATAATAACAACTTCCGTTGGTGTAATTCCAGAAACCCCACCCAGCATTATTCCTTTCGAGATTTTGGAATCACATAAATATTCAGCTGCAAGCAAAATTGATGTATTTCCAGCTATTTCACTTATAGAACGAGTTACAGGATATGTTTTTGTTTTATCCTTTATATATTCAAAACCTAAAGCTGTTACTTTTTTTTGTGATAATTCCTTGAAATACTCTTTGTTCCGATTTGCAATATTTAAAGCAGATATTATGGTTTGCCTCGTTTTAAGTAATCCTATTTCTGCAGAACTTAAAGGAGCAACCTTGAGAATTATATCTGATTTGAATACTTCTTCATTGCTATAAACAATTTTACCTCCCGATTCTGCATATTCTGAATTCTCAAAGTGAGCTGCCACACCAGCTTCATTTTCAATATAGACATTATGCCCATTTGCAACTAATAAACTAACAGCTTCTGGTACTAATGCAACCCTGTTCTCGTTGTTTAAAACCTCTTTAGGTATTCCAATACTTAATGATGTTTGTTGTTTATTAATTTCAAGCATTTCTTCTTGAGGCATTAATCCCTCTGAAGAAAATTTTAAAAAACCTTCTTGATTTTTTCCCATTTTTTATTCTTTTTCGCAAATGATGATTCTGCTATTCGAATTTTCATTTTCATCAATCAGGATTTTTACGTAATTTTGAGGTAAAAGTTCTGATATTTTTTCAGACCATTCTATAAAACAGTAGTTACCACTGTAAAAATAGTCTTCATAACCAATATCAAAAGCTTCTTTTTCTGATTTAATTCGGTAAAAGTCAAAATGAAAAATACTTTCTTCAGATGCTGTATGATATTCATTTATAATTGCAAAAGTTGGACTACAAACTATATCTTCTACACCCAAATAATTACACATTTCCTTAATTAAAGTAGTTTTACCAGCACCCATTTTACCAAAAAAAGCAAATATTCTATTTGAATTATATTTTTCCAGAATATTTTGAGCTGTTTGAGGCAAATCAATTAATTGGATATCTTTAAAAATATGTTGCATTTATTATTTGTTTTTACAAGGACTTTTAACAACTATTATTTTTCATTGCTGAACTTTAATTTTAATCTGATTTCGATTTGTTGCTAAAAAAGATTTTAAATTCGTATGAATTGAAAAATCAAAATCTTGATTGTCATTTTATTTAAAAACCAGTTAATTATCATTTCAGTCAAATTCAATAAACCTTATTTGTTTCTCAAAACAATAAAAGGAATCATCATTTCTTCCATTGAAATACCTCCATGTTGAAATGTATTGAGATAATAACTAACATAATAGTTATAATTATTAGGATATGCGAAAAAATCGTTACTTCTACTAAAAATGAAAGATGAGGTTACATTTAATTTTGGCAGAAATGCATCTGTTGGATTTTTAATTACAAAGACTTCCTTTTCGTTGTAATCCAGCATTTTACCTATTTTGTATCGTAAATTTGTGCTTGTATTTTTATCGCCTTTTACTTTTATTGGATTATTTACTCTTATTGATCCATGATCGCTGGTAATTGCAACGTTTACATTTTTTTCGCTTAAAAATTTAATAATATCAAATAAAGGAGAATGTTCAAACCAGGATAAAGTTAAAGAACGGTATGCAGATTCATCATCAGCCAATTCGCGAATAATATCCATTTCAGTACGTGCATGTGAAAGCATATCAACAAAATTATATACGATAACATTGAGTCTGTTTTTCATTAGATTAGGAAGATTATCAACCAATTTTCTGCCAAAGCTTAAATTAAGGACTTTGTGATATGAGGTTTTGATATCTTTCCCGAATCTACGTAAATTTTCGTTTAACAAATCCGGTTCAAATTGATTTTTGGTTCCTTCTTCGTCTTCATCCAGCCATAATTGAGGGTATTTCTTGCTGATTTCAGATGGCATTAAACCTGCAAATAAAGCATTTCGGGCATATTGTGTAACTGAAGGTAAAATGCTGTAATAAATATCATCGGTTTCTACTTTCAGATATTCTTCAATAACTGGCTGAAGTACTTTCCATTGATCATATCTAAGGTTATCAACAACCAATAAGAATGTTGGCTTTTCATCATTTAACAGTGGGAAAAGTTTTTCTTTTAAAACGGTATGAGATTGAATAGGTTTATCGTTTGTTGAAGGTTTTACCCAATCAAGATAATTCTTTTCAACATATCTGCAAAATTGTTGATTAGCTTCATTTTTTTGCATTTTAAGAATTTCAATAATGCTTTCATCCTGAGATTTTTTTAATTCAAGTTCCCAGTAAACCAATTTTTTATAAACATCTATCCATTCATTATGATTAATTCTACCAGAAACTTCCATACTTATTTTCCTGAATTCCTGTTGATAAGAGTGACTTGTTTTTTCACCAACTAATCGCTTAGTATCCAGATTTTTTTTCAAACATAATAAAATTTGATTTGGATTTACCGGTTTAATCAGATAATCAGATATTTTAGAGCCAATGGCGTCTTCCATAATTGATTCTTCTTCACTTTTTGTAATCATTACTACAGGAATGCTTGGGTTCGTATTTTTCATTTGAATTAATGTCTCAATTCCCGATAAACCCGGCATTTGTTCATCTAAAAAAATGATGTCAACATCGTTCGTTTTTAATAAATCAATTGCTTCTCCACCACTATTTGAAGTTATTACATTGTAACCTTTTGCAGTTAAAAACATTACATGTGGTTTTAAAAGATCAATTTCATCATCTGCCCAAAGTATGCATATTTTGTCTGTCATATTTTTTATTATATATTTATTCTGAAACGCTGAAAATGTATTTTTGTTATATTTAATGCAAATACAAAATTAATTTAAAAATTATAATATAGAAAACTAAATTACTAAAGCTTATTAAAAATATTTAGATAATTAGTATTTTTTCGTTATTTTGCAAAAAAAACAAAATGAATATACTTCTTTTGGGATCAGGTGGTAGAGAGCATGCTATCGCTTATAAAATTAATCAAAGCAAACAATTAAACAATTTGTTTATTGCACCTGGTAATGCAGGTACAAAGGCTTATGGTGAAAACATTTCTCTTGATATCATTGATTTTCCTGCTGTTAAATCTTTTGTGCTTCATAATAATATTCAAATGGTTATAGTAGGTCCTGAAATCCCCTTAGTTTTGGGAATTCATGATTTCTTTTTAAATGATAGTGAAATTAAACACATTCCTGTTATAGGTCCTCAAAAAGAAGCTGCCATGCTTGAAGGT
>CAZYEM010000146.1:0-10260 GCA_964646395.1 uncultured Bacteroides sp. | reverse complement strand
GTGCAAAAGTATTGTTTAAGTTCAGAATTAATAATGCAAAAATTATTTTTGATTTCATAAAGTTGATTATTGATGCAAATATACTTAATTTTTACTTTGATTTATCGCTCTTTTATTTTTTTCATCTTCAACGGTTTTTACCCAATCTTCATAAAGTTCAAGCGGCATATCTTTATATCCTAAACTATCAATTCTATTTACAGTCAGCTTATAAAGTGCTATATTGTTTCTTATCAATAAATTATTTGGATTTTGCTTTTTCATTTCCATTTCAATTTTGTTTTTAAAATAATTTGCTTTCATCATTGTCAACGGAATACATTTGGGGAAATATTGCAAAGCAGTTTCTGTAATTTCTAAAACAAAATTATCATACCCATATTCAAAATTATAGGTACTTGCCAAATCAAACATTGTCATTGCAATACTTTCTTTTGGAGTTAAAGGATTCATATAAACCTCACTTTTAATAGCTTCTACCGATATAGCCATTTGTTTGATAATCCATTGGTCTCTTGGAAATCCTCCATTTGTTAGTTCTAAATTCGTCCATTGTCCTTTTTCATCTATATGTTTAATATAAATATGATTGGGAGCCAGTGCAAGACTTGCGTCAGTTCCTATTTCCTCACAAAGAATTTTGTAATAATAAGGTAATGAATGGCAGTTGCCGCTTTTAGTTTTCATCAATTTGCTAACAAACATTTTAGTCCAGTCTTTTTCTCCTATAAAATCATCAAAATCATAAGCATAAGGTTTGTAATTATTAATTTCTGATGAATCTGTCATAAAAACAAAGACAGCCCAGTTTCCTGCAGTTTTATATTTTTCTAAACCCCGTTGCTTTATAAGTGTTTTTAATTTATTTCCTATCTCGGAGATTTCATTACAAAAAGAAAGATAGTTAAACTGTCCATTATGAAATGCATTCTCTGTAAGAAAAACAGCCCTTTTAAAATCAATCGGATTTTCTCCTTTGAGCATTTTTAGCTGTTCTTCAAATGCATCTATATAAAAATGTTTGCTATGATTGGTTTGAGCAACTAATAAACTGAAATTTGTTAAAATTATAATCAGAGTAAAAATATATAGGATGAAATTTCGCATTTTTTTGTCTTTAATATTACCATTTATTGCATTTAACCCATTAAAATTATATTAGAAATTGAAAATATAATTTTGAATGGATAAATTTGTTTTTATGTCACCAAATATAAGTGAATAATTTGTTGTTCTAATAACCGATTAATAATATTTTTTAACGTATTAAATTATAAAATTAGCGTATATTATTTTTTATTTAACGTAAATACACATTCAATATCTAATTAATTAAATCCTACTTTTTTTTGCGTATTTTTATAATAATTATACAATTACTTTGGAAAAATTATATAGACTTCTCTAAATCCAAGGTGTTTTGTGATTATTTTGTATTATTTGCTATGTTTAGGGTGAGAATTATTACCCAAAATCAATTTCACTTGTTTACTAAAATAAAAACAATCGGTTTTGCGTTTGGTATAGGTTTTGTATGTAATTTTGAAATAATATTTTTACAATGAAGAAAATTAGTTTTATACTATTCATCATAATAATTCCAGCAATTCTTTTTTCACAGGAAAAGATTGACCAAAAGAGAATTGTAGCTGCTGCCAAAATTATTGACGGCGATACTGTACCCTATTTTATATTGTCAACTATAAACGTTACAGCTCCCATGTACTTTATTAGTGCTGCCGATAAAGCAAAATTCGATAAATTGGTTAGAAATGTAAAAAAAGTATATCCCTATGCAAAACTTGCAGGAATAAAACTACGAGAATACAACGAAATACTGCTTAAAGCTCCCAATGATGCGGAAAGAAGAAAAATAATGAAAAGAGCCGAAAAGGAAATCAAGGATCAATTTGGCGATGAACTAAAACAATTGACTTTTTCGCAGGGCAAAATACTTATCAAGTTATTATACAGGGAAACCGGAAACAGTTCTTATGCTTTGGTTCAGGAACTCAGAGGAAAATTTGTTGCTTTCTTTTATCAGGCTTTTGCCCGCTTGTTTGGCTATAACCTTAAAATGACTTACGATCCGTTAGGTGAAGATAAACCCATAGAAACCATCGTTAATCTTATCGAAAAAGGCTTAATATAAAAGATGACTATTCAGAAAGAAATTACATTACCACCTTACCAAAAAGGATTTCATTTAATTACCAATGAGATAATTAAACAATTACCCGAATTACCGGAATCTGGTTTAATACATATTTTTATCAAACATACTTCGGCAGGATTAACCATTAATGAAAATGCTGATTCTTCCGTAAGAAAAGATATGGATTATGTTTTCAACAAATTAATACCCGAAAACGACCCTAAATATACACATATATTTGAAGGAAGCGACGATATGCCTGCACATGTAAAAGCTGCAATTGCCGGACAATCAATAAGTATTCCTGTTAGTAACTACAAATTAAATATGGGAATATGGCAGGGGATTTATCTTTGTGAATTCAGAAATAATGCCGGAAACAGAAAACTATGCATTACAATATTACATTAAACTACACGATATGAATTTTGGAATCTGCAACTTAAGCGTAATTGCCGTCAGAAAATTACCTGAACATGGTTCGGAAATGGTAACCCAGTTATTATTTGGCGAATCTTTTGATATTATTGAAACGGAAAATTCCTGGGTTCTCATAAATACACATTATGAGAATTATAAGGGTTGGATACATCATTTGCAATTTTTACCTTTAGACGAATTTGAGTTTAATGAATTCAAGGGCAAACCTATGGTTTTGACTCCGAATTCCAGCTCTTCGTTAACTGAATTTACATCTAAAAAATACGTTCATTTACTTTTGGGATGCACATTGCCTTTGCCTAATGGCAATAAATTCACAATAGATAATGTGAATTATATGTTTGAGGGAGAATATTTTACACCAAATGGCAAAAAAGCGGATTTAATAAAATTTGCAGCATATTATCTGAATGCACCTTACTTATGGGGTGGAAGAACTCAATTTGGAATTGATTGTTCGGGTTTTACACAAATGGTTTATAAACTTGCCGGCATTTTTCTACCAAGGGATGCGTCGCAACAATCAGAAATTGGAGAAACTTTGAGTTTTATTTCGGAAGCTGAACCAGGCGATCTTGTCTTTTTTGATAATGAAACCGGGAATATTACACATGTAGGAATAATTTATGATCATCAACATATTATTCATGCTTCTGGTTGCGTAAGAATTGATGTAATAGACCATAATGGCATCTACAATAAAGATTTAGGTAAATACACCCATCAGTTAAGATTGATTAAAAAGGTTGTTTCTTAAAAATTGAAATTGTTTTACTTGTATTTCAAATCAGAATTGCTATCTGATATTTTTAAGCAAAACAGTATTTGATTTTTTAAACTCAGCTACAACAATATAACGATTGGAATCCATAAGTTTCAATGATTCCTTAAAAACATAAATGTAATCATCGTTTTCTGAAATTCCATTTCTATCAGCAGGTAATAGCCATTTTATTTCTTTGGTCTGTATATAAAAATTAATTGCAGGTTCGAATATCCAATCTATTCCCAATTTGATTTTTGTAGTATCCGAAACATTATCAGCATGAAATTCCGTTAATTTTTGAATCATATTTTTGGTTTCCATATCATATTTCCATTCGGAACATAAATAAAAATCGGCTTTAGAAACAAAACTTGTTGCTGATACCAATGCAAGACTCATTGCAATAATTGAAACTGTTTTTTTGTAAAAACCACTTAAATAACTAAGTATAAAACCAAAATGGATTATAAAAAGAGGTAGAAGGAAAAGCGAAAAGCGGGCAATGGGATAATCTGCTTTAAATAAGATATGTTGCAGTATTATAGCTATTGATATAAATACAATCAACAGATTAGAAATAATAAGTCCTTTTTGATTACTTAAAAAGTTTATATCCTTCTTTATAATCTTATAGATAATAAAAATCGTTGGAGTTAATATGATAATCGTAAATAAAATCTTGGCAAACACCCAAACACCAGCCGAAAGACCCAATCCATGAATACAATAATTTACCAGACTTTCTACCGTGTCACTATAAAAACCTATTTTGCCGCCAAAATCCAGATTACTGTTCATTATCACCCTTCTAACCGGTTCGTAAAGAATAATAATTACAATAAGAAGAGGTATGATGTGAATTTTATTTGAATTGAAAAAATGGTATTTTTTTGGTGAAACAATCTTACAATCAATAAAAAATAAAACATTATAGATAAGTAACAATGCTAAATAAAAATCAAGCAATGTAAAGTTACTCAGTATAGCAAGTAAGGCTGCGGTATGAAATAGAATTATGTTTTTTGTTTTCTGATTATAGAAAGATTCTATGAAATGATATAAACCCATCAGCATAAATCCGAATGACAAACCATATCCTCTTGCCAATCCAAAGAAATCGACCAAAGCATTATTTGTACATAATAATAAGAAAATAGAAACAAGTAATAGCTTACTGTTTTTTCTGAAAAGTAAAAAACTATAAATCAAATAAACAGAAAATAATATCAGATTGGGTAATCGCAATGAAAATTCGGAATTGCCAAAAAGTTGCTCCGAATACTTCATTAACAAGCTGTTTAATATATGATTATTTGTAAACCAGTCCTTGAAAGAAATGATATCCATAAAGCTTGTACTTATATAATGCAGATACGAGAAACTTTCATCATGCGTAAAAGAGGAAATGGATGCTTTAATTAATATATATGAGAATATACCTACACCTAACAATAGAAATATTGCATGCGTTTTTAAAAATTTAAGTACAGAGAAAAATAAGTTTTTATATTTGTATTTCATAATATTAAATCTATCTTTTTATTGCTGATTTATGTTTACTTGAATTTAAGTTATCCAATTTTTATTAATCAAGATTATAAATTGACGAATATGTTATTTATTAAAAAAAACGAACTTCTGAAATTTTCATTTAAGGCATTAATTCAGCAAGTTTTTTCAAAAGCTCCTCCCCTCTTAAATCTTTAGCAATAATTTTCCCGTCTCTACCTATGAGAACAGAATGAGGAATAGAGTTAACGCCATATAGTTTACCACCTTCGCATCCCCAGCCTTTTAAATCGGAAATTTGATGCCAGCTCAAATTATCGTCTTTTATAGCTTTCAACCAGTTTTTCCTATTCTGATCCATAGAAACACCCAAAATATCAAAACCTTTATCTTTAAACATCTGATATGCCTTTACAACATTTGGATTTTCTTTTCTGCAAGGGCTGCACCATGAAGCCCAAAAATCAATTAAAACATACTTACCATTCAATGAAGACAAAGCAAACATATTTCCGGCAGTATCTGCTAACTCTATTTCAACTGCTGGTTGACCGATATCGACTTTTCTCAAAACAGCTACCCTTTCTTTCAACTTCTTAACATAATATGAAGCTGCAATTGCTTTATCAAAATTTGCAGTTATAGAATCCAATACTGGCAATTTAATATAATATAAAAGCTGGGTAATTACGATATAAGGGGCAACCACCGATTTATTAAATTTAAAGGCATAATTTGTAAGAAATAATATTTGCCGATCAAAAACACTATTAGAAATAGAATCATATAATTCCATAGTTTTGATATCATTTTTGGCTTGAGCTTCACTATATTTTGTATTACATTCTTCCTGCAAACCAGCAAAAACTTTCATTTCACGAATAAGCTTTTCATATTCGAATTGGGTTCTGCATCCTGTAATTGTCACATTTTCAACCGAATCGGCATTTCCCAACACCTGAATATCTGAATTTTCTATAAAAAATGTAGCACTTTTATCTTTCCCTTCAAATTCAAGATGAGCTATATCAGGCACTTCTACTTTACCTTTTAACAAGAAATCACCATTTTTACTTATTATTGAATCAATAGTATTGCTAACTCCAAATTGATTATTAACTTTTATGCGAACCCATCCATCTTTTAATCCAGTAATCTTACCATAAATTCTAAATGAATTTCCTGCACCATATTGTGCATTTACAGCAAATACGAATACTAAAAACAAAATAAACAGCGATATTTTCTTCATATACTTTTTGTGATAAAATTAAAACATAATTGAATACAACAGTGAGCTTTAACAGATATTTAATAAAAAAGCTGCATACATAAATATAAGCAGCCTTTTTATATAAATTTTGAAAAATTTATTTGGTATGATAAGCAACTACTTATCTTGCATATTTAAAGTTTTTGCCTAAATAAATAGCAGCATCACCAAGGTTTTCTTCGATACGAAGCAATTGGTTATATTTTGCAATTCTTTCGGAACGGCATGCAGAACCTGTTTTAATTAAACCGGTATTTAAAGCAACGGCCAAATCCGCAATTGTAACATCTTCTGTTTCGCCAGATCGATGACTCATTATTGCAGTATAAGAATTACGATATGCCATATTAACTGCGTTTATGGTTTCAGTTAAAGTACCTATCTGATTTACTTTAATAAGAATTGAATTAGCTACACCTTGTTTAATACCTTCATTCAATCTTTTTACATTGGTTACAAATAAATCATCACCAACCAACTGAACGCGATCACCCATTTTATCAGTCATTAATTTCCAACCAGCCCAATCATCTTCAGCCATACCATCTTCAATTGAAATAATTGGGTATTTTTTTGTCCAGTTATCCCAATAATCAACCATTTGTGCAGGAGTTAATTTATCTCCTGTTGATTTGTGTAAATGATAAACATTTTCTTCAGCTAAATAATATTCTGAAGAAGCTGGATCAAGACCAATATAAATATCTTGTCCTGGTTTATAACCTGCATTTTCAATAGCCTGAAGAATAACTGTAACTGCTTCTTCATTTGATTTTAAATTTGGTGCAAAACCACCTTCATCACCAACATTAGTAGAATAACCTTGTTTTTTTAAAACGGATTTTAAATGATGAAAAACTTCAGCACCCATTCTGATAGCATCTGTAAAATTGGAAGCACCAACCGGCATAATCATAAATTCCTGAAAATCTATACTGTTATCTGCATGAGAACCTCCATTAATGATATTCATCATTGGAATCGGTAAAGTATTAGCATTAACACCACCAATATATCTGTACAAATATTGACCGGTTTCCTGAGAAGCAGCATAAGCTACAGCCAAGGAAACACCTAAAATTGCATTAGCTCCTAAATTAGATTTATTTGGAGTGGCATCAATATCAATCATTCGCTTATCTATAGCAATCTGATCGGTAACATCCATCCCCTTCAATTCTTCATTTAAAGTTTTATTTACATTTTGAACAGCTTTTAAAACTCCTTTACCTAAATATAACGATTTGTCGTCGTCTCTTAATTCACAAGCCTCATGAATCCCTGTTGAAGCACCAGATGGAACAGCAGCTCTTCCAACGATACCATTATTTGTAATTACTTCAACTTCCACTGTTGGATTTCCTCTTGAATCCAAAATTTGACGGGCAAAAATATTCAGAATTGCACTCATTTTATTATTTTTTTAATTATTAAATTGATGTCAAAATTAATTATAATTTTCCATATTGCATAAAAAAAAGGATAAAGTGAAAACACTTTATCCTTTTTTATTTTAGGAAAGAAGAAATTAAGCTTCAGCTTTTTCGTTGCCTTCTTCAGTTGCAGTTTCCTCAATAACTTTAGCTTCTTCAATAGCTTTGGTTTTTGCTTGAGATTTTTCTGCTTTAGGAGTAACAGTTTCATCTGCTTTTTTCTTACTTCTTTTTCTACGTGTTGATTTACCGGCTTTATCGTCTTTAGCTTTTAATAAACTTTCGTTATAGTCAACTAATTCGATAATACACATATCAGCATTATCACCTAAACGAGTACCTGTTTTTAAAATACGTGTATATCCACCTGGTCTTTCGGCTATTTTAACAGAAATTTCTCTGAATAATTCTGTAATAGCTTCTTTACTTTGAAGATAACTAAAAACTGTTCTGCGAGAGTGAGTTGAATCATCTTTAGCTCTATTGATGATAGGTTCAACATAAACTCTTAAAGCTTTTGCTTTAGCAACCGTAGTTGTAATACGTTTGTGTAAAATTAAGGAAGTAGCCATATTAGCTAACATATGAACTCTATGAGAATGTGTTCTTCCTAACTTATTTATTTTTTTTCCGTGTCTCATTTCGATTAATCTTTATCCAATTTATATTTTGCTACATTCATGCCAAATTCCATACTTTTGCTTTTAACAAGTTGTTCCAACTCTGTTAAAGACTTTTTTCCGAAATTTCTGAATTTCAACAAATCGTTTTTATTAAATGATACTAATTCACCTAAGGTTTCTACTTCAGCTGCTTTCAAACAATTAAGAGCACGAACAGAAAGATCCATATCAACCAGTTTGGTTTTTAATAGCTGACGAATATGTAAAGTATTTTCGTCAAATTCTTCTGAAATTGCTTTTTCTTCAGTTTCAAGCGTAATTCTTTCATCTGAAAAAAGCATAAAGTGGTGAATTAATATTTTGGCTGCTTCTTTTAAAGCATCCTTGGGATGAATTGACCCATCAGTATTAATTTCCAGAATTAATTTTTCATAATCTGTTTTTTGTTCAACTCTAAAATTATCAATTGTAAATTTTACATTTCTAATTGGAGTATGAATTGAGTCAATTGCAATAGTACCAATGCTGTCATTTGAATTTTTGTTTTCTTCAGCAGGAACATAACCGCGACCTTTATTGATTGCGAGTTCCATGTTGATTTTAACAGACGGCTCCATAGTACAAATCACCATTTCAGGATTTAACACCTGAAAACCGTTAAGGAATTTATTGATATCACCGGCTTTGAAAACATCTTGCCCTGAAATGTTAACTTGAATTCTTTCGCTGTTTACATTTTCTATCTGACGTTTAAAACGTATTTGTTTTAACTTGAGGATGATTTCTGTTACATCTTCAACAACGCCTTTTATAGATGAAAATTCTTGGTCAACACCCTCAATTTTCACAGAAGTAATTGCAAATCCTTCTAATGAAGAAAGCAAAATACGACGTAATGCATTCCCAACAGTAATACCGTAACCAGGTTCCAGAGGACGAAATTCGAATTGTCCTTGAAATTGGTCGGCTTCTATCATGATAACCTTATCAGGTTTTTGAAAAGCTAATATTGCCATTTGGTTAAATTTTTCTGTTTTTATTAAATAAACTGTTTTATTTTTTGCAGTAAAACAATTTTAAAATTCTTTTTAAAGAAAAGTAGTCAATTATTATTTTGAATACAATTCGACGATAAGCTGTTCTTTGATATTTTCAGGTATCTCAGCTCTTTCTGGATAATTAAGAAATTTACCTTTTAAAGAATTTAAATCCCATTCCAACCAAGAATGCTGATTCACTCTTGAAGCAACAGAATTAGTAATTGCTTCCAAAGATTTTGATTTTTCTCTAACAGATATAATATCACCAGCTTTTAAACAATATGAAGGAATATTAACAACATTTCCATTAACTGTAATATGGCAATGAGAAACTAATTGTCTGGCTCCACTTCTGGATGGTGCGATTCCTAATCTGTAAACAACATTATCTAATCTGGATTCAATAAGTTGCAAAAGATTTTCACCTGTAATACCTTTTTTGTGAGCAGCTTTATTAAATATATTTCTAAATTGTTTTTCTAATATACCATAAGTATATTTAGCTTTTTGTTTTTCTTGTAATTGAAGACCATATTCAGATTGTTTTGATCTTCTTTTATTAGTTCCACCATGTTGTCCCGGAGGATAATTCCTTTTTTCAAAAGAACGATCTGGTCCAAAAATTGGATCTTTAAATTTTCTTGCTATTTTGGTTTTTGGCCCTATATATCTTGCCATAATCTTTATATTATTTTATAATGATTCTTAAATAATTCTGAAAAAACTCATCAGTTGTTAAACTCTTCTTCTTTTCGGAGGTCTGCAACCATTATGAGGTAAAGGAGTAACATCCATAATTTCAATCACTTCTATCCCAGAAGAATGTATCGTTCTAATTGCAGATTCCCTACCTGCGCCAGGTCCTTTAACATAAGCCTTTACTTTTCGTAAACCTAAGTCATAAGCAACTTTTGAACAATCTGTTGCAGCCATTTGTGCTGCATAAGGAGTATTCTTTTTAGAACCCTTAAATCCCATTTTCCCAGCCGATGCCCAAGAAATAACTTGTCCGGCATTATT
>CAZYEM010000145.1:0-10384 GCA_964646395.1 uncultured Bacteroides sp. | reverse complement strand
TATTTTTTTAAAAAATATTTATTTTATAAATTTGCTAAATAATACTCAGTTTAATTACATTATTTATTAAAAAAGAATAGGAAAACTTTTTATTCTATTCAAATATTCATTCTTTATTAAAATGTAGCTAAATTTGTAAAAAGTTAATCGACTAAACAATTATTTTAAATATACATGAATTCTGAAAAATTGGTTTTTCTTTGTTGAAATTCAATTTAAAACTCTCTACCCTACATGACGGGACAGCGGTTTTTAAATCTTTTTAACCTTTTAAAAATCTTATTTACCGAATCCAATATAATTATAATATAAATTAATAGAAACCGAAAAACTTCAAAAATCAAATGAAATGATCAGAAAAAGAATTAATAAATCAAACAACACTGATAATCCGATATATAGTTCGGTTCATGGGAAAAGTACAGAAAAGTATCAGCGTGGTTATAAGCAAGCTCCCAAAAAGTATTATTATTTAAAAGGAGAATTAGGTTTCGATAAATTAAAATCGGAATATATTGCACATTTAATCAAGAGATTTAATGAATATAAAAAAAAGGAAATTGGTAAAGATATGATGGATTATCAAATATTTGAATCCTCACTCAAAAAATATTACTTTATAACAGAAAGAGATAAAAGTCTTTATCATTTGCCTATTGAAAAATTTGAAGAATTAGCCGAATATATTCAGAAAAGAATTAGTTCTACTAAATTTGCAGTTACTTTAGGCAGATACCATAAAAATTTTTCAACTTTTGAAGAATATGTCAAAAGACAAAACAATGAATAATTTATGAGAAAGGACTTAATATAGCATAATTAAGTCCTTTTTTTATGTTTATATTCCCAGTAATTTGAATTATTGAAAGAATTAGTAACAAATATTTCCTTGATAAATATCTATAGCGAATTTATTTTTAAATATTTGAAATTCAAATTAATAATACTATGATTTAATTTCTATTTTCAATCAGGGATAAATTATTATGATAAAATATTTAAAATGTTCAAATAAATATTTCAATAAAAATTACTATTTCTAATAAAAAGCATAATTTCGCAAATGATTTCAAATTACATATTTTTACTGGGAATAGATTAAAAAACAAGTTTACAATTATATTAACATACAGTTTATCAATTATCTAAAAAATATTTAGCAGATGAAGAAAATTCTTATCTTAGGTGCTGGATTATCATCCTCAAGTTTAATAAAATATTTATTGGACAACTCAACAGAGCACAATTGGAAAATAAAATTAGGTGATGTATCTTTTGCTACTGCAAAACAGAAAATCAATAACCATCCTAACGGTGAAGCATTTGAATTCGATATTTTTAATGAATTTCAAAAAGAAAAAGAAATTATGAATGCAGATGCTGTGATTTCAATGTTACCAGCACGTTTTCATCCTATTGTGGCAGAAAGTTGCTTAAAACACAAAGTTCACATGCTTACAGCTTCTTATGTTTCGCCAGAAATGAAAGCGATGGATGCAGAAGCTAAAAAACAGGGTATTGCCATGTTGAATGAATTAGGTGTTGATCCGGGAATTGATCACATGTCTGCAATGAAAGTTGTAGATGAAATAAAGGAAAATGGCGGTAAAATGTTGGCTTTCAAATCATCAACTGGAGGTTTAATAGCACCGGAATACGATAATAATCCCTGGAATTATAAATTTACATGGAATCCACGCAATGTTGTTGTTGCCGGTCAGGGTGTTTCTCAATATATTATGAAAGGAAATTTTAAATATTTGCCCTATCATCAATTATTTGACAGAGTGGAAACAACAACTGTGCCTGGTATGGGTGAGTTTGAAGTTTATCCAAACCGAGATTCACTAAAATATCGTGAAACTTACGATTTAATGGATATACCTACAATGTTCAGAGGTACAATGCGTCGTCCCGGGTATTGCAAAGCCTGGAATATTTTTGTACAGTTGGGAATTACTGACGATACTTATGTGGTTGAAAATTCTGAAAATATTACCTATCGTGAATTTATAAATATGTTTTTAGCTTATGATGAAAATCTGAGTATTGAAGAGAAAATTATGTCAAAGTTCAATATTACGCTGGATTCTGATATTATGTTCCGATTGAAATGGCTAGGATTGTTTGAAAATATCAAAGTTGGTTTAAAAGATGCTACACCTGCTCAGATATTGCAGAAAATATTAGTAGATAAATGGGTTCTTGGCGAAAACGATAAGGATTTAATTGTAATGCAGCATCAGTTTGATTATGAATTATCAGGTAAAAAACAAAGAATAATCTCTTCATTGGTTGTAATAGGTCAGGATAATGTGCATACAGCTATGTCAATTACAGTTGGAACTCCTTTGGCAATAGCAACTAAATTATTATTAACAGGATCGATAAATGTTACAGGTGTTCACACTCCTGTAAAAAAGGAATTATATGCTCCAATTTTGGAAGAGCTTGAAAATTATGGAATTAAATTTACAGAAGAATTGTTTGAAATTAATTAGAAGCTTCTAATTAATCTTTGATATCTTAGTTAAATTATACAAATAGATTATATGGGAAAATACGGAAAATGGATTGGTGGTGCATTAGGCTGGGCTTTTGGAGGTCCAATCGGTGGGTTGTTTGGTTTTGCTCTAGGATCAATGATGGATGGTGTTAGTGTAAGTTCAACTTCGGTGCAACCTACGCAAAGAGGCGATTTTGTTGCTAGTTTGCTGGTTCTTACTGCAGCTGTAATGAAAGCAGACAAAAAGATTATGAAATCTGAACTGGATTATGTGCGTCTATTCTTTTTAAAGCAGTTTGGAGAAACGCAAACCGATCAGCAAATGCTGATGCTAAGAGAGATATTGAAACAAGAAATTCCTTTAAGGGAAGTTTGTATGCAAATTAAACAAAATATGGATTATGCAGCTCGTTTGCAATTAATTCATTTCTTGTTTGGAGTAGCTTCCGCTGATGCTCAGGTTCATGCTGATGAAGTGGCTGTTATTGAAGAAATAGCCAAGTATCTTAATATTCAGATTAATGATATTGCATCAATAAAAGCAATGTTCTTTAAAGATGTTGAAAGTGCTTATAAGATTTTGGAAATTAGCCCAACTGCTACTGATGAAGAGCTTAAAAAAGCATATCGAAAAATGGCTTTAAAATATCATCCTGATAAGGTTCATCAATTAGGTGACGAAATCCAGAATGCGGCTAAAGAGAAGTTTCAAAAACTTAATGCTGCTTACGAACAAATAAAAAAAGAAAGAGGAATTGTTTAGACTAAGATAATTATTTATAGAATAATATAGTTTTTAAGAATTTTTAATCAATTAAAAAAATTAAATCATGAAGAGTAAATTAATTTTTAGTACATCATTTTGGGGAATATTATTGATTTTTCTTGGATTTTCATTTTTATTAAATGAATTGCTAGATATTAATATTCCAATTTTCACCTTTTTTGTTTCTGCACTTTTTATCTATCTTGGAATTAAATTGATAAATGGAAATTTTCGCTCTCAAAAGATGGATAATCTGAATATGTTTGGAAATCATTTGCTTGATTACAGTGATAGTTTAAATGACTATTCCAATATTTTCGGAGAAGCAAGTCTCGATTTAAGTAAAGTTGAATTATCTGAAGAGAAAATCATTGACATTAATTGCATTTTTGGAAATTTTAAAGTTAAACTATCTGATAAATTGAACTATAAGGTAGAATCAACTACAGTTTTTGGGAAATCATTAATCATTGATAAATCAACAGAAGGATTTGGATCTTTAATCTACACACCTTCTCATTTCGATAATACCAAACCATGTTTAATAATTAAATCAAATGTAGTTTTCGGCAATATTGAATATAGTAATTAAAAGCATATAAGCATTATGCATTATTGTTTTATTCTTATTTATTTTCGAAAATTACTATAAGCTTTTTAATATAAACGAAAATAAATATTTATTTTTCAGTATTTTAATATACTACAATTATAGTAAATCTCTATTCAAAAAATAGTAGTTTATTAAAATATCAAGACCTTAATGTTTTTATGTATATAATAATAAAACCAGTTAACATGAATAAGTTATTAAAATTAATAGCATTAGTACTTTTATCAACCAATAGTTTCGGACAGATTAATCCGGATGATTCCACATTATCAGTAGTTGGATATTGGGATAAGAATGAGGAACAAACATATACTGTTCAAATAGAAAAATTAAAACTCAAAGGCAGCGATACTACTTCAATTGAAACTATTAATTATGAAGTAGATATATTGATATTGGATTCTACTGAAAATTCTTACACTTTAGAATGGAAATACAAAAATTTTGAATCTGATTCAGACAATAAATTTACAAAAAAACTGATGAGTATTAGCAATAATTTAAAAGTAGTTATTAAAACCGATGAATTAGGTGCTTTTCAAGAGGTTGTAAATTGGAAAGAAGTCAGGGATCAAATAAGTGAAGCACTTGAAACTTTGCGCAAGGAATTTAAGGATGTTCCTAAAATTAAGGAAATTACCAAGCAAGTTGAACTGATGTTTTCAACAAAAGAATCTATTGAATCCGGATCTATCAAAGAAATACAGCAGTTTTATTCATTTTATGGATCTAAATACAAGCTTAATGAAGTATTGACCGGCAAACAGAAACTTGCAAATTTATATGGAGGAGAACCTTTTGATGCTGATTATGAGATTGAATTAACCACAATTGATACTGCAAGTGATTCAGGCATTATTAGATATCTGCAATCTGTTGATAAAAAACAAGTATCAGATGCTACTTATGAATATCTGAAAAAGAATGCTTTAGCAATGAAAACACCCGTTCCTGAAAGAGAAGATATACCTGAATTAACTATTGAAGATAGAACTGCATCAAATATTCATGGACCTTCAGGATGGATTCTCTATACAATTAACATCAGAGAAGTTACAGCTGAGGATGTTACGAGTATTGAAACACGTGAAATTGAACTTAAATAATAAGATTACAGATTTTTTTATTATTTTTGCTATTAGAAATTATAAACAAAAGGTTTAATTAGATTTAAATAAATATTTTATAAAAACATGAAAAAAAATTTCATTTTATTTTGTTTGCTGTTATTAATTACAGCTTATACAATTGCACAACCTGTTTTTCAAAAAAATTATGCATCTTCTGTTTCAGTTGAAGGAATTTTTGCAGGTCCAGCAAGTGGAAGTGGAATAATAATATGCGGCAGAAGCATTGCCTCTCCTTATGATGCAATGCTAATGAAAACTGATCTGAATGGCACTTTTCAATGGGCAAAGACCTATGGAGGTTCTCAGGAAGATATCTTTGAAGTTACTCGTCCAACTTCAGATGGAGGCTATATTGCCACTGGTAAAACAAAAAGTTTTGGAGCAGGTGATTACGATGTATTGCTTACAAAATTTGATGCAAACGGAAATGTAACATGGACTAAAACTTATGGTACTGTTGATGGTGACTGGGGAAGTGATGTAAAACAAACTTCTGACGGAGGTTATATTATTACCGGATCATCGCGAAATTCATCGTCTGTTACCCAAGGTTCTATATATCTTATTAAAACAAACAATTCAGGAGTAATTACCTGGTCAACTATGTGGGGGAATCAGATGGGTTTTGAAGGAATTTCAATTTTCCAAACAACCGATGGTGGATATTTATGTGGAGGAAGAGCTGGAAATGGTTTCAATATTCTGATAAAAACCAATAACTTAGGTGCGATTACATGGGCAAGAAATAATAAAGCACAAACTTTGCAATCGGTAAACTTACAACAAGTTATACAAACCACAGATGGAGGTTATGCAATGGTAGGACAAGGTAGTGCATTAAACAACGACTGGCTGATTTCACTTGCGAAAACTGATGCTTCGGGTGTTATGCAATGGACAAAAACATTTACAACTCCTTCTAACTTTGCCAAAAATATTGGAGATGGCTTATTACAGGCTTGGGATGGAAGTTTTCTAATTGTTGGACTTAGCGAAGATAATCCTTCCGGTTTATTAATGTTAAGAATAAGTTCTACCGGTGCTTTAATCAGTTCAAAAGTATCAACAGCAATCGGAAGTCAGAATTATTCGGTACTCCGTTTAACAAAAACCTCTGATGGAGGTTTTGTCGCCGCTGCAGCTAATAACGGAGTTTTCCTAATGAAGTCTGATGGATATGGAAATACAGGTTGTACTACTTCAAATGCAACTATTACAGAAAATACACCTACTTATTTTGATACTCAGATTACAACTTTAACAAATTCAGGAACTACAATCACAAACTCCCCTACTATAACAGGAACTGCCATTACTTTTAATGCAAGTACTCTTTGTACTGGAACTGATATTGAAGAAAATTTAAGTAAAGATAAGGTTTCAGTTTTTCCAAATCCTAATTCAGGTAAATTTACAATTAAAACGCAACCAATTAATGGTTTGATGCAAGAAGGAATAATTGAAATATTTAATATGATAGGCGAAAAAGTATATTATTCTAACTTTAGTCAGCAAATATCAAAAGAAATTGATTTTACCAATAATTCAAAAGGTGTTTATTTTGTTAAGATTACTAATGGTGAAAAAATCTTTACAGAAAAAATTGTAATACAATAAGTAAAGATATGAATTAATTAATTATTGCTATTTCACACTATAAATAATATAAAAAATTAAAACCTGATAATCAATGAAATTATCAGGTTTTTTATTATCATTAAAAAAAATATTCCCTCCTTTATAAATTTATTCTATTTTTAATATATTCTTGCAACTTTACAATATTTATCGATTGTTTTTTATTTTATTTAAATTATTTTTGCTAATTAAAGATTTTGAGATTCCATATCTGTATTTCACTGAAAACAATGTAATTTAAAATTTCAATAATCTTTATAAGCTTTATTGAAAACATTTTATTATTTATCATGAAAAAATTAACTTTCCTTTTTTTATTATTATGTTGTGGATTTCAATCCAATTCACAAATATATAAAGATTCAACTGCCGCTATTGATAGTCGTGTTAACGATTTGCTTTCCAGAATGACTGCAGAAGAAAAATTCTGGCAAATGTTTATGATTCCCGGAGATTTAAGCGAAGGAAAAGAAAAGTATAAAACAGGAATTTTTGGATTTCAAATCAGTACAGTTGGTCAGAATGCTGATGCTGCACAACAGCTTATGAATTATAATGCAGGAGCTTCAGCCGTTGAAACAGCAGAAATGGTTAATAAGATGCAACATTTTTTTATAGAAGAAAGCCGCTTGGGAATTCCAATTATTCCTTTCGATGAGTCGTTGCATGGTTTGGTTAGACGAGGAGCAACCGCCTTCCCGCAATCAATTGCTTTAGCTGCAAGCTGGAATGTGAATCTGATGCATCAGGTTTCCAAAGCTATTGCCATTGAATGCAAAACCCGTGGAATCAGGCAAATATTATCACCAGTTGTAAATATTGCAAGTGATGTTCGTTGGGGCAGAACCGAAGAAACTTATGGCGAAGATCCATTTCTGGTTTCGGAAATGGGAGTAGCTTATGTTTCTGAATTTGAAAAAATTGGAATAATAACGACACCAAAGCATTATCTGGCAAATTCGGGTGATGGTGGTCGTGATAGCTATCCAATACATTGGAATGAAAGACTTTTAAGAGAATATTACCTACCTCCTTTCGAAGCTTGCTTTAAAAGAGGAGGATCAAGATCTGTGATGACTTCTTATAATTCGCTCGATGGCAGTCCTTGTTCTGCCAACGATTGGATATTAAATCAGATACTGAAAAAAGAATGGGGATTTAAGGGTTTCGTTATTTCAGATGCCGGTGCTACAGGAGGGGCTAATGTTTTGCATTTTACAGCTGCTGATTATCCCGAATCTACTGTAAAATCAATAAATGGAGGGCTTGATGTAATTTTTCAAACCAATTATGATCATTACAAACTTTTTTCTCCTCCTTTTCTGGATAAACGAATAGATAAGAAGGTAATTGATAATGCTGTTGCCCGCATCTTGAAAATGAAATTTGAACTGGGACTTTTCGATAATCCATATATTAATCCAAAAGATGCAGGAAAATGGAATGGTCATTCCTCGCATCGTCAATTGGCTAATTTGGCAGCAAAAGAATCCATAGTTTTATTAAAAAACGAAGATAATACATTGCCTCTTTCCAAAACCATCAGTTCTATAGCAGTTATTGGTGCAGATGCAACTGAAGCACGTTTGGGTGGTTATAGCGGACCTGGAATAAATCCTGTAAGTATTCTGGATGGGATAAAAAATAAAATGGGAGCAAATATTGCTGTTAATTATGCAAAAGGATGTAACAGGGAAAACATTCAATATCAAATAGTTTCATCTGATTTTCTTTCATGTACAGTAAAGGGAAAAATTAGTAAAGGATTAAATGGAGAATATTTTAACAATGTAACATTTAGTGGAAATCCTGTATTTATAAGAATTGACCAGAAAATTCAGTTTCAATGGACTTTGTTTGGTCCTGATTATGAAAAATTGACCTACGATTTTTATTCAGTAAGATGGACAGGAAAACTAAAAGCTCCTAAAACTGGTAATTTTAAAATTGGAATCGATGGAAATGATGGTTATCGTTTGTACATCGACAATAAACTATTGATTGATAATTGGAAAAAACTCAGCAAACAAACAATTGTAAAAGATTTTGCTTTTGAAAAAAATAAGGAATACGATATCCGCATCGAATATTATGAACCAACCGGCAATGCCTTTTTTAGCTTGGTTTGGAATGCTGAAATTAATAACACTGAAACGGAAGAAATTAATAAAGCAGTTGAAATGGCAAGAAAAAGCGATGTTGCAATTTTAGTAGTTGGTATTGAGGAAGGTGAATTCAGGGATCGGGCATATTTGCACTTACCCGGTCGTCAGGAAGAAATGATAAACAAGGTAGCAGCTACCGGAAAACCTGTAATCGTTGTTTTGGTAGGAGGAAGTGCAATAACAATGAATAACTGGCTTAATAATGTAAATTCTATAATTGATGTGTGGTATCCGGGTGAAGAAGGTGGCAATGCTGTGGCTGACGTTTTATTTGGCGATTATAACCCGGCTGGTCGTTTGCCAATAACTTTTCCTGTTTTTGAAGGACAACTTCCTTTGGTTTATAATCACAAGCCAACCGGTCGTGGCGACGATTACAATAACCTGACCGGTCAGCCTCTTTTCCCTTTTGGATATGGAATGAGTTACACTACTTTTGAATATTCTGAATTGAAATTAGAGAAATCAAAGATTTCCAAAGCTGAATCAACTATTGTTAAATGCAAAGTAAGCAATACAGGTAAAATAGATGGAGATGAAGTAGTTCAGTTATATCTGAGAGATGAACTGGCATCTGTAGCCCGTCCACTAACCGAATTAAAAGGATTTCAACGCATCAATCTTAAAGCCGGAGAAAGCAAAGAGATTAGTTTTGAGATAAATCCGGAAATGCTTTCGATGTTGGATATGAACATGAAAAAGATTGTTGAACCCGGAGATTTCAGAATAATGATTGGTGCTTCATCAAAAGACATCAGACTAAGAGGAATTTTAACTGTTATGGAATAGTATAGTAATTTGATCTTTTATTATATTTTTCAGAATGACAAATTTAAAGTTCATTTAAAAGATATCTATGATAGATAATATGTAAAACATATAAATTCAAACGAATATCATAAAAAAATAACCTAATTATCATCATGGAGGAAATTCAATTTTCAATTATAAGAGGATTTCTGGATAACAGGAAAAGACAATTAATACTTAATCCTGAATTTATAAGGTTTGAGGATAAAGATTTAGTATCAGATTCATTTACACAGTTCAACAAGAGCTCAATTACCGAATTTCGCTATGGAATTAATTGGATAAATGGAATTGAGTTTACTATCGGTAGAGAATATCAAATCTTTATTCGCAATCAAGAGAATCAAGTTCTTAAACTTAATTTTAAAAGTTTTTATGGTTTTAAGAAAAAAGAATATCATAGAAATTATATAAAAATTTTGGGTACACTCTGGGATTTTTATTTTTCAGATATATCATGGAATTTTATTAATAAATTTCAAAGAGAAGAGGAATTTAAAATTGGAAATGTTGCTTTTACTAAAGATAATATTACTATAAGTGTTAGTGGAATTTTAAAAGAAGAAAGAAAAATAATACCTTGGGAAAATGTGAGAACGAAAGACTATCAAACCTATTTTGCAATATATTCAATTGAGGATTCTTTAGATATTAACAGAGGTTATTCTTATTTGGACGAATGGAATACAGGAATTCTATACAGTGTTGTAAAATCAATTTTAGATGTAAAAAAAATTGAAATAATTGAATAAGAAA
>CAZYEM010000144.1:1118-10386 GCA_964646395.1 uncultured Bacteroides sp. | reverse complement strand
AGATAATTTCTCTATTCTTTCACTCCGTCAGCTATTACAGTTTGTTTTTTCTGATAAAAATAAAGAATATATTTTAGGAATTCCCAAAGAATTGTTTTTCAAACCTTTCGATAAACGGTTGTTTTTAAATCGTTATGAAAAATTATTACATATACCATTAGGTGTAGCTGCGGGACCTCATAGTCAACTTGCCCAAAACATTATTGGGGCTTGGCTTTGTGGTGCCAGATATATAGAACTTAAAACTATTCAAACACTTGATGAACTTGAAGTTACCAAACCTTGTATTGATGCAGCAGATGAAGGTTATAACTGCGAATGGTCACAGGAATTAAAGATTGCACAATCTTATAATCAATATCTGAATGCATGGATTATTATTCATTTACTGACTCATGAGTTGGGTTTCAACGAAACAGGAACTATTTTCAATATGAGTGCCGGTTATAATATGGAAGGCATTCTAAATGAAAATGTTCAGTGGTTTTTCAATAAAATGAAGGATTGTAGCATTGAAAAGCAGGAGAAACTCAATTCAATAAAAGATATTATACCTTGGGCTAATGATATTATTATACCTAATTGTATTTCTGATAATATTACCTTATCTACCATGCATGGTTGTCCGCCAGATGAAATTGAAAATATTGGATTATATCTGATTAAAGAAAAAAAATTCCATACAACGATAAAGCTGAATCCAACATTGTTAGGTAAAGATGAATTAAGAAACATATTAAATAAAGAGTTGGGATTTAATGTAATTGTTCCTGATGAAGCATTTGCACATGATTTAAAATATCAGGATGCTATTTCTTTAATTAATAAACTAAAAAATGAAGCTATTAATAGTAAGGTTGATTTTAGTATTAAATTAACCAATACACTTGAATCCAATAATATCCGTGAAGTTCTACCGATAAAAGAAAGTATGAATTATATGAGTGGACGGGCTTTACATCCGATTAGTATTAAACTGGCAGCAAAATTACAAAATGATTTTGATGGTAAATTAGATATTTCTTTTTCTGCAGGAGCAGATTGTTTTAACTTTTCTGATTTAATTGCTTGTAATTTAAAACCTGTAACAGTTTGCACCGATTTGTTGAAACCTGGTGGTTATATGCGTTTAAAGCAATATGCAGATGAATTAAGTAAAGCTTTTGATAATTCTAATGCTTTTGATTTCAATGATTTTATTAATAAAAAAAACCATAATAAAAATGTTAGTTCAAATTTGGCTGCTTTACAAAACCTGAATCGTTATGCTGAGAATATTAGTAATAAAAAGGAATATAAAAAGGAAAATATAAGGAGTATTTCCATTAAAACGTCAAGAAATTTGGGGTATTTTGATTGTATTGCAGCACCATGTACTGATACCTGCCCAACTAATCAAAATATTCCACAATATATGTATCAAACGGCATCTGATAATGTTGATTTGGCATTTTCAGAAATTATGCTAACAAATCCATTTCCAACAGTTACTGGCATGATTTGCGATCATCCTTGTCAGCTTAAATGTACAAGAATGAATTATGATGAATCTTTAAAAATCAGAGAAATCAAACGTTTTGTTGCTGAAAATGCGGATTTAAATAATAAATTTACTCCAAGTCATACTGAAAACAGGGTTGCTGTTATTGGAGCAGGTCCTTCGGGTTTGAGTTGTGCATATTTTCTGGCTTTAGCAGGTTTTAAAGTGAATGTTTATGAACAAAAATCTTCAAATGGCGGCATGGTTCGTTCTGTTATTCCTGCTTTTCGGTTGACTGATAAAGCTATAGATATTGATATAAATAGAATAGAAGAAGTAGGTGTTAAAATTAATAATAATAGCAGGGTTGATAAAAATTTCTTTAACGAAATAACAAAGAATAACGAATTTATTTATGTTTCAACAGGTGCCCAACTTTCTAAAAAAATTGATTTTGCTCCAGATAAACCTGTAAATGGTTTGCTTGATCCTTTAGTATTTTTACATTTGGCAAAGAGTGGACAGTACAATGGAATCGGAAAAAATGTTGCCGTTATTGGTGGTGGAAACACTGCAATGGATACTGCTCGTACTGCTTGGCGTTTGGTAGGCGAGGAGGGAAGTGTTACAATTATATATCGTCGAACTATTGCCGAAATGCCTGCTGATATGGGTGAAATAAAAGCGGTAATAGAGGAAGGTATACAAATAATAGAACTAACGGCTCCTGAATCTCTGATAATTGAAAATGAATATATTAAAGGAATAGTATGTTCCAAAATGCAGCTTACGGGAAAAGATAGTAATGGTAGATTACAACCTATTAAACTCGCTGATTCTGAATTTGTCTTAAATTTTGACACTATTATTCCTGCAATTGGTCAGGATTTGGATATTGATTTTATTGATAAATCTTACCTGAAAGCTATTCCTGGTGAGTATAAAACCAAAATTCCGGGAATATATATTGGAGGTGATGCATTAAGAGGAGCTTCTACAGCTATAAATGCAATTGGTGATGGCAGAAAAACAGCTGAATTGATAATGAAAGCCGCTAAAGTTGAGAAACCAAATAATATAAATCAAGGCAAAAAGAGTTTGACATATAACGAATTAATAATTAAGAAAGCCAAACGTATCAGATCTGAAGTAATAGAAGAAATTGCTGTTGCTGAACGTAGAAATTTCAATCAAATAAGTAAAACTTTGACAAAAGAACAGGCTTTGGTTGAAGCTTCGCGTTGCTTATATTGTGATGAAGTTTGCAATATTTGTGTTACTGTTTGTCCTAACTTTGCCAATCATGCTTATCGGGTTGAAAAACAGAAAATAGAACTGCTAAAAGCAATAAAAACCGAAAAAGGTATTGTGATTGAAATGGATAAAGTATTTGAAATTAAGCAAAATATACAAATTGTAAATCTTGTTGATTTTTGCAATGAATGTGGAAATTGTCAGACTTTTTGTCCAACTTCTGGTGCTCCATATAAAGATAAACCGCATTTTTTTATGACTATTAAAAGTTTTAAAGATGCTGAAACAGGTTATTTGCTTAATGAATTGAAAGATAGAACTGTATTGATTTACAAAGAAAAACAAACAATAAAAACACTTACTTTAATAAATAATAGATTTATTTACGAAACCGATCAGATAAGTGCTGAAATTAAAACAGATAAGTTTGAGGTCGGCAAAGTTGTCTTTAAAGCTGCCTGTGTTAAAGAGGCTTATTTTGATTTTGCTGCAGAAATGTATGTTTTATTCAAAGGTCTTTCTCATTTAGCAGTTAGCAATTATTAAAAAAATATATTAAAATATTACGTCCTTAAACGCTGAATTTCAGTTATTGATAATAGGACTTTAAAACTTATAAATATGATACAAATTATTGATAAAGTAGTAAATGCAAGTGTTCGTGATAACGCAGTAAAAAGATTTAAAGAAAAAGGGATAGTGCTTCCTACTTTTGCACAAATGAATAATCCCGATTTGATTCCCGAAGAAATTAAAGATAAACTGAAAAATATCGGTTTATGGGATTTAAATCCATTAAATTTATTTAGAATCAGTTGGAAAAATGAACCAAAGGAAAAGGGTGGATTATTTGGCAAGGTAAATTATATTGAAATTCCAAAGAAGTTTTCTGGCATTGAAGCCCGAATAATAGTATTAATAGGTAAATGGTTTCCGACAGGTGCTCATAAAGTGGGTGCAGCTTATGGTTGTTTGGCTCCACGTATTATTACAGGCGAATTTGATCCGAGCTATCACAAAGCAGTTTGGCCTTCAACGGGTAATTACTGTAGGGGAGGAGCTTTCGATTCCGATTTGATGGGTGTTACTGCTGTTGCTATTCTTCCCGAAGAGATGAGTAAAGAGCGTTTTGCATGGTTAAAGGAAATAGGTGCCGAAGTAATTGCCACTCCGGGTTGCGAATCGAATGTAAAGGAAATTTATGATAAATGCTGGGATATCCGTCGCAATCGCAAGGATTGTGTTATTTTCAACCAGTTTGATGAATTTGGAAATCCTGCATGGCATTATAATGTTACTGCAAAAGCAATTGAAGAAGTTTATCAGCAACTCGATGGTACAAAAAACCACTTAGCAGCTTATGTTTCTGCTACAGGATCGGCCGGAACTATTGCTGCAGGTGATTATTTGCGTACTTTGCATCCTCATTTGAAAGTAGTTGCTTCCGAAGCATTACAATGTCCTACTTTACTTATGAATGGTTTTGGTGGTCATCGCATTGAAGGTATTGGTGATAAACATGTGCCATGGGTTCATAATGTGAAAAATACAGATGTTGTAACTGCTATTGATGATGAAGATTGCATGCGTTTGTTTCGGTTGTTTAATGAAAAAGAAGGTCTTTCTTTCTTAAAAGCGGAAGGTTTTGATGATGAGTTTATCGAAAATCTGAATTTGATTGGAATTTCGGGAATTGGAAATATATTATCTGCAATTAAAACGGCTAAGCATTTTGAAATGAATAGCGACGATGTTATTTTTACTCTAGCTACCGATTCGGCTCAAATGTACACTTCCCGTTTAGAAGAATTGCAGGCTGAAAAAGGGGATTATTCTCAGTTACAGGCTGCCAAAGATTTTGAAAAATGTATTCTCGGACAAAAAACTGATAACATGAAAGAACTTACCTACATTGATCGTAAAGCGATTCATAACCTTAAATATTTTACCTGGGTTGAGCAACAGTCCAAGGAGATAGAAGATCTCAACCAATTGTGGTACGACCGTGAAATTTGGGATAAACTTTTTCATCAGGTGAATAAATGGGACGAAATGATAGTTGAATTTAATGAAATGGTGAAGAAAGCTTAGTGTTTTTAATCGCAGCAGATTGATTAAAGTTCTCTGCTATTTTGCTATACTAAACAATATTATATTGAAATATCGAACATAATAGATGTTCAATTTCTTTTATTTACAATTGTTAGTTTTAGGCAGGAGATTATTTATACCAAACGGGAGGTCGTTTCTACCAGACGGGAGATCATTTCTATCAGACGGGAGATTGTTTCTACCAGACGGGAGATCATTTCTATCAGACGGGAGATCATTTCAACCAGACGGGAGATCATTTCTATCAGACGGGAGATTATTTCTACCAGACGGGAGATCGTTTCTACCAGACGGGAAGTCATTTCTACCAGACGGGAGATCGTTTCTACCAGACGGGAAGTCATTTCTACCAGACGGGAGATCGTTTCTACCAGACGGGAGATGCTTTCTGAAAAATTATTTTATCATTTTAAGTATAGTTAAATAAATTATTATATATTGGTTTACAGCTTAATGTAAATTGATTTTAAGTAATTGAAAAATACTTTATTAAAATTTATAAAATAATTATAACTATAATGACTTTCTTACATAATTAATCTTATATTTGCAATCTGATCATAAGCATTAAGATTAACCAAACTAAATTTAAAATTTAAAACTAAAAACATATAACAATATTAGGTTTCAATAAAAAATATTCAAAAAAACATATCGTAATCAATTTATTAATTAACTAATAAAATATGTCAAGAACAAGAAATTATAGTACAACAGATGCCAAAGCCATAGAAAAGGCATATACAATTCATGCTTTGGCTTCAACAGACCTCTCGGAGTTTAGCACATTTGATGCAACAATTGACCAAGCATTTTTAGACCAGTTAAAATTAGATATTGTTACTGCTAGCAAAACCACACCCGATCATATTTATCTTGCCCGTTTAAAAGGTAAAACCAATGAAGTAGGATTTCATATCAAGCTAGCTGGAATTTATATAAAAGAAGTAAAGTTTTTTGCAGGCAAAGCATTTAAAGATCAACAACATATTCTAGATGAATTTGGTTTTAGCAAATACAGATACAATCATATTTCGCAAGCAAGTCTTATTGAATGGATGCAGATAATATTTGCAACATGCAAAAAATATCAGACAGAATTGTTTCAATCCGGAATGAATATTATATTGATAAACAATATCGAAGCCAACATCACAAATATGATAAATGCCAACCAGCATCAGGAAACATTTATACTTCAACGTGGTAGCAATACAGTTACACGTTCGGGACTTTTGAATCTGGTTTGGGAAAAAATTATGCAGATAAACAAGATTTCGAAAATTATATATGCCGAGTTTCCTGAAAAACTAAGTCAATATGTAGTTTCAGATAAGGCAAGCCGCAAAAGAGAAGGTAAGGAAAGTTGTATTTTATTCGGAAACATTACAGATAGCGAAACTCACGAACAATTGCAAGATGTAGAAGTTAAATTACTTAATACAAATTTTAGTGAAATTACCGATGAAGACGGTGAATTTTCGTTCGATGATTTACCCACAGGAACTTATGATATTGAAGTAAAATACGAAGGTTACAATAATTACGTTTGCAATATCAATCTTGCAAAAGGGGATGAAGCTGAAAAATCAATCATGCTAATACCTAAGGCATCGTAAAAAGTAAGTCTAAATATTAGCTGATAAAAAAACCTTTTCCGGTAATGTTGGAAAAGGTTTTTTGTTGAAAGCTCTTAATGATGAGTTTAAAAAGTTTAAATGGAAGGAAATACATCCAACTTATCTTTAGTGTCTTTATAAGCCAGAAAATGGAATATTTTATGAACTTCAATACATCTGTAACCCCAATGACGTTCGAATAGCAACCGACATTCGGCAGCTGCATTTTCTCTTGCATCTTTTGTATTACGCTGGTATAGTAAAACAAAGTCTTTCATATCCTGATATATATCTGCCAGATATTCGGCAATGGAAACTTTAACAGGATTGCTGTAATCATCATCATCATTATAGTCAACCATAAAGAAATCATCATCTTTACCTAATTTTTCTTTAATGTCTTTATAAATAACTTCCCAATTCTCTTCGGTTACAAAACGTTCGTTAGCATCAGGATTTTCGGGTTGAAGAAAAGGCAAAGTTGCTCCTTTAATATATAAAAGAGGACAAAGTTTTTGAAAATAGCTAATTACATCCTCTTTGGTGTATTTTTCGACTCCTTCGGTAAACAAACAAAATTCGTTTGCTACAGTTAACATTTCCAATACATTACGTGATACAGCAGGTTCTACAGATTGTGTCATTTTTTTATTAATCGTTATTATATCCAAATAATTTTTTTGATTTTATGGCTTCTTCAATGTATTTTGGAACCATTTTTTCCCAACCTGATTCCTTATTTTTAATTTTATTTAAAACAATGTGTGGATAAGTGGTTATAAATTCCTTTTTTACATTTTTAATATCCAATATTTTTTTATTTTCAAGCAAATGCAAAAATAAATATTTAATTTGATTTGGAATAGGAATATTTTGAAGTGTAATTAACTCATTGGTATCCTCATCAATAGAAGGATAAACATACATTTTCATATTATTGACAAATAATCTGCCAAAAGCTTCTATAATTCCACCCTTTAAATGTGAATAAAAATTTTCATCTATTACATTTATAAAAGTATGCATACCAATAACGATCCTTAAATTTTTTGTATTAAATTGTGATAAATAAGATACAAGTTTATAATATTCCTTAAAATTTGAAATCATTACATTTTGTCCCATACCATTTAATATATCAACTCTTTCGAGAAAATCTCTTTCATGAAACTCACCATCATCCAATAAATTATTTAGTGTAATTTCACATAAAGCTATGGTATTATTTTTATCATAATCTTCATCTTTTTTAAATAACCCATAACTGGTTTTAAGCATATCAAAACCAACATAAGTTATTGGTCTGAAACTTCCTCTGAATGCAAGAACATTTTTTTTATAAACCAGATCGGAAGGTTCAAATACATTTCCATATCTGTCGAACATACAAGCCTGAGCCATACCATTTTTCACCAATTGGACACTCAATAATCGATTATCAATATAATCCAAATGTGGACCATTCGTGTGTATCATCGTAATTTCCAAACGGTCTGATGATAAATTATCCATCAATGCATTTAAAAAAATAGTTGGATTATCATTATGATACAAACAGGCATGAATTAAGTTAATACCCAAAATTCCCAATGTATATTGCTGTAAAAGATTATCTTTTTCTAATAATGAAGTATGTATTACAACCTCATTTGGCTCGGTATCTGGTTCTAATTGAAACTTAACACCAAGCCAGCCACGTGCATCGTTATTTTTTTTATAATTAATTGTAACTACAGTATTTGCAAAAACAAAAAAGCAAGTTTTTGGATCTCTTACTTCCTTTAAAACACTGATTAATTCATGATATTCAATTGCCAACATTTTTTGCAAACGATCTTTGGAAACATAGCGTTCTTTTTTCCCTTTGCAATATAAAGCATCGCTATATGCCATATCGTAAGCAGAAATTGACTTAGCTATTGTACCTGATGCACCACCAGCTTGAAAAAAATTTCTGGCAACTTCTTGTCCACCACCAATTTCGGCTATTGTTCCATAAAACTTTTCGTCAAGGTTTATTAATAATGCTTTTCTGGTTGTACTTAATATTTCTCTTTCCATAATAGCAATTGATTTGAAAAAATATAAAAAATTATATAGATAACACACGAATCTTCACTTTGTTAAAAAAACTTAATATTAAATAAATTTAGCTTAATTTTTTTTGTTAGTTTCAATTTTTAGTGTTAATTTGCAATATCAAAATTTACTATGAATTTAATATTAGTACATGATTTTTTCGAAAAATAATATAGGACTTGCTTTTCTGTTTGCTTCATTATTAAACATCAGCAGTTTAAATGCTCAGCAGTATTCCAGCGATAAAGCTGAAAACAAATCTACTGATTCTTTATTACTTGCAATAAATACAATTAATTTAGATGTTGATAATGAAACGAATACAATAATAACTCCATCTACAGTTCCTGCTTCAAAATTATATAAAAACAATTGGAATAATAATGATGTGAGATTAAATAGTGATAAAATTTATGATAAAAATGCAACCTATGTTTTAACTTTAGTAAATAAAAATGATAATGCTTTTGTATTTCCTTTTAAGGGAAAAGTAATATCTCCCTTTGGCTATAGAGGCAGAAGAATTCATACAGGAACAGATATAAAACTTAAATTAAACGAAGAAGTTTACGCTGCTTTTGATGGAGTTGTTAGAATGGCAAAACGTTATAGTGGTTATGGAAATATTGTAGTTATTCGTCATGCAAATGGGTTAGAAACTTGTTATAGTCATCTTAATAAAATTAAAGTTAAAGTTAATCAAGAGGTTAAATCAGGCGATCTA
>CAZYEM010000144.1:0-1108 GCA_964646395.1 uncultured Bacteroides sp. | reverse complement strand
ACAACTCATCTTCATTTTGAAACCCGTTTTTTAGGTCAGCCATTTAATCCTGAAATAATCCTTGATTTTGAAAATTATTCATTAAAATCAGATTCTTTAGTTGTTGATAAAAACACTTTTTTAAAAGCCAAAAAAGCCAAAAAATATAAATATGTGAAGAATAAAAAAGGTAAAAGAATAAAAGTTTATATCAATGATGAACCAATCGAAAATGACACATTAATAAATCCTCAATTAGCAATAATCCCTGTTATTGATACTAATATTTTTCTGGTTTATAATGATATAACCAATAAAGTTGATACTTTAACTGTTTTTACTCCAAGAGAATCTAATGAGGAATCCATTAATAAAACTTATTCAAAAAATATTACCGAAAAAAATACAGAAAATCTAAAGCAATCAAAGAAAAATAAAATTCAAAAAACTACTTTTTACAAAGTAAGAAATGGTGATACTTTATCCAGAATAGCACAAAAAAATGGAACTACAGTAAAAGCACTTTGTAAATTGAATAAAATTAACGAAGACGCAATATTAAGTTTAGGCAAAAAACTGAAAGTAAAATAATTTTTTTGAATTTAAGCTCACAAAATCCAATATTAAATCATCAATGTCGCTCAGGATGCGGAGCTTGCTGTATTGCACCTTCAATTTCTTCTTTTATCCCCGGAATGCCAAATGGGAAACCTGCTAATATAAAGTGTATTAATCTTTCGGAAGAAAATTTATGTTTACTATTTGATAATCCTCAACGACCAAAGGTTTGTTGGAATTTTACTTACGATCCGCTCATTTGTGGTAAAAGCAAAGAAGAAGCAATGATAATTATGCAATCATTAGAATAAATAAAAGATATGGAAGAACTTGATATTTCTGATCAAAAAACAATTCTTTTACAATTAACAACCATGAAAATGCCTTTTGGAAAATATAAAGGTAGTATTTTGTGTAATTTGCCAGAACCCTATTTGGTTTGGTTCAAACAAAAAGGTTTTCCTTCAGGGAAATTAGGTATTTTACTCGAATCACTTTATGAAATAAAATTAAATGGATTAGAATTCTTATTAAAAGAGATTCAAAAACAACAACTTAACAAATAGCTAAT
>CAZYEM010000143.1:0-10394 GCA_964646395.1 uncultured Bacteroides sp. | reverse complement strand
AATACATCTCAGGACTTAATGTCTAATCCGGTTTATAATTTTACAGCTTCTGCTTCAGATAATGTAAACCGTTTTGAATTGTATTTTAATTCAACAGTTAGTATAGGTGAAAACAATAAAGTTAACAGTAAAATTTACAGCTATAACAATGAAATTTTTGTAAATTCAACTGATGCTATCAAACAGGTTTCTATATACAATACCATTGGACAATTAATCTATACCGTAAATAATCCTCAGGGATCGTTTAAATATAGTTTAAATGGTAATTCTACAGGCTATTACATTGTAAAAGTTATTACTGATAAGAATGTTAATTCTGAAAAAGTATTTGTAAAATAATTTAAAACGAAAGGAAATAACAAATGAAAATAATAAAAAACATATTAGTAATAGCAATTATAACTCTATCACCATTATTATTAAATGCACAACCTAAACCTCCTGGAACAGCCGGACACGGTACAGGACAAAACCAACCTGGACAACCAGTTGGTGGCGGTGCACCTATTGATGGTGGCTTAAGCATTTTATTAGCCATGGGTTTAATCTATGGAAGTAAAAAAGTGTACCAAATTAAAAAAGCGAACTAGAATTTAGTTGCTTAATTCATTAAAAAGGCTGATATAGAAATATATCAGCCTTTTTTAGTTATATGAATTTTCAACGTTTACTTGTTTACTAAATCAATTTATCATTTCGTCTTCTTCCCATTTTATTTTTACTCCCGATGGTGGTAATGTGTCTTTTATGGATGTTTTAACGGGTTTGTGGGTATTTTCTTCCCAGTCAATGATATAGTTGCCCTTTTCCTGTATTTTAAAACGTTGTTGCTGTATGGCATCCGCACTGTCTTTTTTGAGCCATTTAAATTCAGTATTCAAAATTTTCTGCAGGTTTTGTTTTTCAGTTTTAAAATCATTCAGCAGTTTTTGTTTCAGGCTTTTGGTGTCGTATTTGAATATCGGATTATCAATTGTTCCGCTTACTTTCAAAAATAGTTTTGTGCGTCCCAGTCCATCATCTTCTTCATAGCCAAATTCCTGTTGCGATTGGCTGTGTTTAATTCTTACTGCTTTGCGTTTTCTGGAAATTAATTCGGATAGCAAAAGATTAATTCTGTAATTTATTTCATTGTTGAATTTATGTTCTCCCGAAATACTTAAATTTATTGCATTCGAATTTATTTCCATAGAGGGAATGCTGATTAATTCATTTTTAATAAGTATTTGGTTTTCCAATGTTTTAAATTTTATTTCCTTTAATTCAGCTTCATTTACGAATTTTGATAATTTCATTAGCGGTTGATAATTCATTAATGTTCCATTGTCAATTTTTAGGTCGAGTATAGCCCAAACCGTTTTTTTATTAATCTGAAGATAGGAATCAAAAAGTGCCGCAAACTGAATGTTTGCCGTAATATTTCCGTTAATATTTTTAGAGGTCAGGTTTTTTTGTCCGAAATTATCAAACGTATCGAAAAGTTGGGTCGCATTTACATTCAATGCATTAACATCGCAGCTGATTTTGTATTTTCCCGGTTCAGATCCATCCATACTCATATTTCCGTTCATATTTCCACCCATTGCTTTCATCGAAATTTTATCGGCTTTAATAATATGGTTTATATATCTGATATTGCCTTTAACTTCCCTGGCCTTAAATTTCTTAAAGTTAATATGATTCAGATTTAAATTCAGATTGAAATCATAATTATCACTCAGTTTGATCTCATTATTTGTTTTATCGTTTGATTTAGCTCCAATAAGTTCATCCAGATTTATGTTTTCAGAAAATAAATCAGCATTTACCTGAATTTTCTGATTTTCAAGAAAAATAAATGGAATTACATTATTAAAACTACCTTTCAGATTAAAATCACTTCCCGAAATTTTTCCTGCTAACGTATTAATTAATATGTCATTATTGGTAAATTCAAGATCTGCTTCTGCAATAGTATAGTTTCTATTGTCGTTTTCAAGAACGAAGTTAATATTTTTAAGTTTTGCATTTCCAAGCGTTTTGCTGTTTATGAAATCTTTAATATTCAAAGCTTCCTTATTTATTTTACCTCTGAAATTAAAATTAAGTGCCAAATTACCATTTAGTTGTGTAATCTTTTTGTTTTTTAAAAATCTATGAATTTCCTCCAGATTAAGATTGGCAGATAATTTACAGTTTATATAGGGATTTTTAAAGTCATTTAAAATAAAATTACCCGATATTGCACTATTATCCATTTTGCACGAAAAATTATTAATTTCAAGTATATGATTTTTAATATCAATACTTGCATTATTTGAATAATTTCCATTAAAAAATACGTGAGTCAGTTTTGCTTTGGTTTCTTTTTGTATTATTTCCCCTTGATTAAAGTTGAAAGCAATATTAATTTTTGGAATCATTTCACCTCCATATAATCCATTGATATTTATTTTAATATCAAAGATCCCATTGCTTTTGTAATTTTCAAAATAAGTTTGTTGTTCTGTTGGTAATTCTTTTATAAAATCGTGAAGTTGTATATTGTTGCCATTTATTTTTAAATGCAGCGATTTATTTTCTTCTTTATATGAAATATTTCCGATCAACGAAAAATTAAGATCGTTAATTTGCAAATCACTCTTTTCAAATTCTATGTTTTCTTTTTTTGAATTTAATATTGCTTTTGCTGATATCTTTACCAAATCATTGTTAAGATAAACTATTTCACCGGATTGTAAATGCTTTACGTATAAATTTCCTTTTAATTGCAAATGCTGAATTTCAGTTGAAAAGTTGCCTTTTGCCGAAGCTTTTACTATTATAAAATCATAATACTGATGGGCTGGTTTGTTCAGATAAATTACTTCAACATTGTTGAATTGAATTTTTTTGAGATTAAATGAAAAATTGGAAACGGTCGGATTTTGTGATTTCTTCCAAAAATGAAAATTATCAGTTCCATCTTTATTGATTTTCAGAAATATCTTTGCATTATTAATTTCAATATTTTTGACATTGTATTTTTTATAATATAAGTCCCAGAGATTAAATTCCAGATAAATACGTTGAGCCGCAATTAATGTATCTTTAATTCCAATTTTTATAGCATCTCTGGCAATAATTTCTTTAAAGCTGAGCGATGCATTCGGAAATTTTTCAAAGACAGAGAATTCTATATCTTTTACAGAGATTTCGGTAAGTAAGGATTTATTTAATTCATCAATAAATACCTTTTTAATGTTTTCCTGATTGTAGTAAATAATCAGAAAACCACTGATAATAGTTAAAAAAACAATAATCAGGCTAGCCAGAAGTAACCTGATCATTAATTTTTTGATTGTATTTTTTGATATTTTAAACTCCATGCTTATTAAATGCAACATTAAATAAACTTAAAAAAGATATTTTTATTGCATAATCCTACGCTAAGCAAGGTTTTATCTTAACATTTTAAGATATGCAACTTCCTTGTCGGTCAAAAAACGCCACATTCCGCGTGAAATATCTTTTTTGGTAAGGTCAGCAAACATAACCCTGTCGAGTTTGGTTACCTCATATCCTAACGATTCAAATATCCGGCGGATAATTCTGTTTTTGCCGGAGTGAATTTCAATTCCGATTTCTTTTTTGCTTTTACTATCATCGATATAAGCTATTTCATCCACATAAACAATGCCATCTTCCAACTCAATACCTGCATAGATTTTATCCATGTCGGCTTTTGTAAGAGCTTGATCCAATTCAACATTGTAAATTTTCTTGGCACCATGTTTAGGATGTGTCAGCTTTTTAGCCAGATCGCCATCATTCGTAAATAAAAGCAAACCTGAAGTATTGCGGTCGAGTCTTCCAACTGGGTAAATGCGTTCTTTGCAAGCTTCTTTCACCAAAGCCATTACGGTACGTCTTTCCTGTGGATCGTCGGTTGTTGTAATGTATCCTTTTGGTTTGTTAAGCAATACATATTTTTTTCTTTCACTTATCAATGTAGTTCCATCATATTGAACGCTATCACCAGGGTTTACTTTTGTTCCCATTTCAGTTACGATAACGCCGTTTATTGAAACAACACCGCTTGATATCAATTCGTCAGCTTCACGACGTGAACATATTCCGGCATTCGCAATGTATTTGTTCAAACGAACAGGTTTGCCTTCTTCGTAACGATTCGTATCCTTAAAGTTTTTTAATTCAAGTACATCGGCACGTTTAGGTCTGTCGCGTTTGGGAAGATCAAATTCTGAAACCCTTTTACGGGCTTTCTTTTTTAATATAAATTTTTCATCTGTAGTTCTTTCATCTACTGTTTTATATCTATTGTAAGGCTTTTCTTTTTTATGATGTATTCTTTTGTGTGGTTTTGACGAATCTTTTTCAAATTCTTTATCTATAGCATGATAAGGTTTGTCTCTGAAATCAGATTTTTCATCTCTTTTGTGAAAGGATGGTTTGTCGTCTCTGCCATGAAATGAAGGTTTGCTATAGGGTTTATCATCTCTTTTATGGAAGGATGGTTTGTTTTCCCTGTCACCATAAGGTTTGTTTCCGTAAGATTTTTCTTTATTATCACCATATCTGGGTTTATCTCCGTATTCAGATGTTTTGGGTCTTTCGTAAGAATTATCATTCCTGTTTTCAAACTTAGGTTTGAATGGTTTATCTGATCTTTCCTTTTTATCAAACGATTGTTTTCTGTCTGGTTTCAGATAATTAACAAAATCGTCTGATTTTCTGCTTACGTCCTTTTTCCCAAAAGTCCGTTTCTCGTGTTTTCTTTCCATGATGATTTATAAATGCGACTGCAAAATTACGTATAAAGTTATTAAGTTCAAAATGATTAAGTAAAATAGTTGATTATAAATGTTTTTACTTCATATTGTTTTCACTTTAAAATAAAAAATCTGAGATTAATATCATTATTACCTATTCTATAAACAAATAAATAGTAATTTTGATAACTTTTTAAAACAGAAAATATGTCAGCATTAAGTTTTCAAACTATTATCAATGTGCTTCCAGCCATACTTATCGGGCTTACCTTTCATGAATATATGCATGCAAAAGTAGCTCATATACTCGGTGATGATACTGCATATCTGCAAGGAAGAGTTACGTTGAATCCAATAAAACATATCGATTGGCTGGGTTTTGTATTTTTAATTATTGCTGGTTTTGGCTGGGCTAAACCAGTCAGTTTTAATCCGAAAAAATTAAAAAATCCACGTAGGGACGAAATGCTGATTGCTGTTGCCGGACCTTTTGCCAATTTAATTCTGGCTTTTGTTTTTGCTTTGTTGCTAAAACTTTATGTTGTAATGATTCCTGTGGATGACAGTGTTGTAAATTTATGGTTGCAAAATGTTTTGTTATCTGGAATTTTTATCAATTTCGGATTATTCGTTTTTAATCTGATACCCATTCCTCCTTTGGATGGTTCGCATCTGTTGATAAAATCAATAAAAATGAGCAGAGAAACTGAACAGAAAATATTTCGCTACGGATCGTTTGCTTTATTGGCCGTAATTATTATCGATACTCAAACAGATTTTAATATATTGCCAATAGGAAAAGCAATATCATTCCTAACAAATATAACATTAGGAATATTGAATATTTAAGGGGCTTCAAAAATTGCTTTTTCTTTGTTGAACTTCAGTATTTCATCATCCCGATTTTATCGGGGCTATGGCTTTTAAAATCTTATTCGCCTCAAAAAATCAAATTTTCAGAACATCTCTTTAATTAATCCTTAATTACACCGATTTGTTTTTATTCCCATCTGATTTCACGGATTCTTATATAATGATAAGTTGAATACGTAAGCTTGCAACTGTTTGTTAATAAAGCACTAATAAAAAATCTTAAGGGCTTCAGGTTTTGCTGTAAAAATGATGCGTATCTTTTTATCAATTGATGCGTATCTTTTCACTGATTGATGCGTATCTTTTTATCAAAAGCACCGTATCTTTTTCCAAGCTTTTAAATATTCACATAAATCCTTAGGATTTGTTTTTATTGTCCACGAATCCCGAATCTTGCCTTTCGGAATAAATTACACGAAATCTTATCAGATAATAATAAGAATCGTAAAATTTGCAACTGTTTATTAATAAAGCACTAATAAAATTTTTGAAGGTTTTGTGTTTTTAAAAATGTTTTATTATTTTATACTTTTAATCCCTTTTTACTGTTTTTCATAAACTTTTATTATTTTTGTAAAAAATACAGTATCCATTGGCAGAAAAAAAAGAAATAGCAGAAACTCCTTTAATGAAGCAATACAATACGATTAAGGCGAAATATCCTGATGCTTTGTTGTTGTTTCGTGTTGGCGATTTTTACGAAACCTTCGGAGAGGATGCCATAAAAACTTCCGATATTTTAGGAATTGTATTAACCCGCAGGGCCAATGGTTCTGCTCAATATATTGAATTAGCAGGATTTCCACATCATTCTCTGGATACATATTTGCCAAAGCTGGTAAAAGCCGGTTACAGGGTAGCTATCTGCGATCAGCTGGAAGATCCGAAGCTAACCAAAACCATTGTTAAAAGAGGAGTTACCGAACTTGTTACTCCGGGTGTATCCTATAATGATAAAGTTCTGGAAAACAGAGTGAATAATTTTTTGGCAAGTATTCATTTAGAAACCAAAACCAGTGGGATTTCTTTTTTGGATGTATCAACCGGAGAGTTTTATGTTACCCAAGGATCAGAAGAATATATTGATAAGTTGTTGCAAAGTTTTCGTCCCAGCGAAGTGATAATTCAAAAGAATAAACTAAGGAAATTTCAGGAGCTTTTCGGAGAGAAATTCTACACCAACACTTTTGATGATTGGGTTTTTACCAAAGATTTTGCCAAAGATACCCTTACCAAGCATTTTGAAACCAATTCCCTGAAAGGGTTTGGAATCGAAAATCTTGATTACGGAATAATTGCAGCCGGAGCTGCTTTGCATTATCTTGCAGAAACCCAGCATGATAAAACCGGACATATTTGTAAACTTTCACGGATTGAGGAAGATCATTTTGTTTGGCTCGATAAATTTACAATCCGAAATCTGGAATTGGTAAATTCTTCAAATGAAAATGCAGTAACACTCTCTGATATAATGGATCAAACGATATCGCCAATGGGTTCGCGTTTGATGAAGAGATGGATTGTACTTCCATTAAAAGATAAAAAGCCAATTGAAGAAAGACTTGATGTTGTTGAGTTTTTAATTAAAACAACAGAAACTTCCGATATTTTATATCAGAATATTAAGCTGATAGGCGATCTGGAGCGATTAATCTCTAAAGTTGCTGTCGGACGGATAAGTCCACGCGAATTGGTTCAGGTTAAAAAAGCCTTATATGCAATTGAAATCATTAAAAACAAATGTAATAAATCAGAAAATATTGCTTTGCAAATTATAGCCGAGCAATTAAATATATGTCAGATAATTCGCGATAGAATTGAAAATGAAGTTAATTCTGAAGCTCCTGTTATGCTCAATAAAGGAAATGTAATTGCAGCAGGTGTTTCCGAAGAGCTTGACGAACTTAGAGGGTTGTCTTATTCTGGTAAGGATTATCTTGCAAAAGTTCAGCAAAGGGAATCTGAGCTTACCGGAATTTCATCATTAAAAATTGGATTCAATAATGTATTTGGTTATTATCTGGAGGTTACAAATACTCATAAAGATAAAGTTCCTCCCGAATGGAATCGCAAGCAAACATTAGTGAATTGCGAAAGATATATTACAGAAGAACTTAAAGAATATGAGCAGAAAATATTAGGTGCCGAAGACAAAATTTCCATTCTGGAAGCCACACTTTTTAATGATTTACTATTAGGACTTACAGAATACATTCAACCTATTCAATTGAATGCAAATCTGATTGCCCGTCTTGATTGTTTGCTTTCTTTTGCTACTATAGCTGTTAAAAATTCTTATATTCGCCCTGAAATTAATAATACAAACATTATTGATATCAGTAACGGACGTCATCCGGTTATTGAAATGCAGTTGCCATTGGGTGAAAAATATATTGCCAACGATGTTTATCTCGATAACGAAACTCAACAGATTATTATCATTACAGGTCCCAATATGTCAGGGAAATCTGCTTTATTAAGACAAACAGCCTTAATTGTTTTAATGACTCAGATGGGAAGTTTTGTTCCGGCAGATAAAGCTTGTATTGGTTTGGTTGATAAGGTTTTTACACGTGTAGGAGCTTCGGATAATCTATCTTCGGGAGAATCAACTTTTATGGTTGAGATGAACGAAACTGCCAGCATTCTCAATAATATATCGAATCGGAGTTTGATTCTTCTTGATGAAATAGGGAGGGGAACAAGTACTTATGATGGAATTTCAATTGCTTGGGCAATAGCCGAATTCTTACATGAACATCCATTGTTTAAAGCAAAAGTTTTATTCGCTACCCATTATCATGAATTAAATGAAATGGCAGCTTCCATGCATCGGATAAAGAACTTTCATATCTCTGTTAAAGAAATTGGAAACAAGGTTATTTTTATGCGTAAGATGCAGTCGGGTGGTAGTGAGCATAGCTTTGGAATTCATGTAGCCCGAATGGCAGGAATGCCGGTATCAGTTCTCGAAAGAGCTAATGATTTGTTACTTCAGCTGGAAAAGTCGCATAGTAGTGAAGAATTATCAAAGAAGTCAAATGTCAGTAAATCAAAAAAGAAAGATTTAAATCAGGATTATCAGCTGAGTTTTATTCAATTGGACGATCCGTTGCTGCTTCAGATAAAAGAGGATATATTAAATACTGATATTAATACGCTTACACCAGTTGAGGCCTTGATGAAGCTTAATGAGATAAAAAAAATGCTTGGAAAGTGAAAAAAAATTTGGATTGAATTGTAAAATATATATATCTTTGCAGTCCAGAATAACAATGCGAAAATAGCTCAGTTGGTAGAGCACGACCTTGCCAAGGTCGGGGTCGCGGGTTCGAGTCCCGTTTTTCGCTCCACTTTAGAATCCTCTCATTGTGAGAGGTTTTTATTTTGAAGGACGCCCTGGTGGTGGAATTGGTAGACACGCAGGACTTAAAATCCTGTGACCATTGCGGTCGTGCGGGTTCAAGTCCCGCCCGGGGTACGACGCCGAAATGCTAGAGAAATCAAGCGTTTCGGCGTTTTTTATTACCTCCCTTTTTCTTTCATTTTTATTGTTTTTAGGTCATTTTTTAAAACGGAGCGAGGAATGGCGAGGGGAAAATTTAGAATTCTTTCTCCTTTCTCTTGTCTTTAGCTATGTTCCGAGTTTTATTTATTACATTTGCTGTGTGTAATTATTTATGCGAAAATCCCTTAATTTTACCCCTTCAAAAATGCATGCACGCATGCAGGGCAACTTATTTATTATTATATTGAATTTGGCATGGAAGTAGGTCTAAGATTTGTTTGGAATGTCCAACATTATTACATTTGATGTAAGTAATAGAATAAAAAAATTTGAAAATCATTCTGTTTTTTTGTTTGTAATAAAATATCTGTACATTTGCATTATGTTTCGTGGTAATATATGGGGCAAAAAACACCCCATATAATAATATAAATAATAATGGCAAGAGCATATTTATCCGGCAATTTAAATGCAGAACAACAAGAATTTATTCATCTTATTGATGAATATGAAATCAGTATTTTCTCAATTAATACCATTGAAGACTCTGTATATCAAACTTTTAAAAAGATAAATATTATTTTAGAGAATCTTGTACAAAAAAAGTTTTTAGTTCGGCTTGAACGAGGGAAATATTGTCGTTCCACATTCAAGAACGATATGGTTATTGGCTGTTTTCTAACTTCTGATGGTAGCGTGTCTTATTGGTCTGCTCTTAACCTACATGGATTAACGGAACAATTTTCAAACACCATTTTTATTCAAACCACCAAACAGAAAGCAAATAAAAAAATATCAGGCACAAAATTTCAATTTATAAAAATCAGACCATCAAAACATGTGGGTATTGTAAAGCAAGGTTATGGTACTAATGCTTTTTCTATGACCGATGTTGAGAAAACAATCATTGATTGTTTCGATTTACCTCAATATTCAGGTGGATACGCTGAATTAATAAGGGCTTTTGCTAATGCCTCTCTTGATGCTCAGAAAATGATTGATTACTGCAAAGCTGTCAACAATATAGCAGTAACAAAGAGAATAGCTTGTCTTATTGATATATTGGAAAAGCAAAAACTAACTCCTTTTTTAAACTATACAAAAAGTGTTATAAATGAAGCATATACCCTTTTCGATCCTTTTGGTATTGACGAAGGCGAATTTATAAAAGAGTGGAAAATTCGCTTAAATGTTTCCCATGAACAAATTTTAGACATCTGTAAAAAACAATACTAATGATATTACAACGTGAAATAGCT
>CAZYEM010000142.1:0-10463 GCA_964646395.1 uncultured Bacteroides sp. | reverse complement strand
GTACCTTCCAATCCTGCAGGGTCAGTAACTATTGTAAACTGATCTAGTGTTATAGGTTGATCCTTTTTCCAGCAACATTGCTTGGCTATAACAGTTAAATCGTTTATTCCATCTTCCACGTTTAATGTCATCTGACTTACATCAGTTGATGAAAAATTGGCTCCAATTACTTTTAATGAATATGTAGTAGTTGTTGTTGGATTTGCGATTGGATTGGAAATTTTCGGATCACTAAGGCCTGTGGTAGGTGTCCATTGATAACAACAGTTTGTACATCCTCCACTTCCAATCATCACACTCGAATCTTTTAAAATAGTTTTATTAGGACCAGCATATCCACCTTGAGCATTACTATTAATGGGATTCATCAAGAAAACTACCATTAATATTGTCAAGTTGAGAAAAATTATTTTCTTACTTGTCATTTTATTTGTTTTTTTATGTATGAGTTTCATCTTTATCATTTTTTAAATTAATAAAGTATTTATTTTTCGTTAAATTATTGATTAGAAACAGTGATTGTAAATCCCAGTCCTGCTGAAGTCAGTGTATAAATAACAATTGAACCGGTTACTCCAGGCCGTAATATATTATTTGGTTCACCAGTTATTTGCAAAGGAAGATGAAGTTGAGTTGTATTTATAGCCAAACTGCTTGGATTTAGTGCTATAGGTGATCCGGAATAACTTATAATATCTATAGCAGGAGCTATAATATCGGTATTTCCTAAATTAGCATATTCCAGTGTAAAACTTACAATTCTGTTACTTCTAACATTAGCAGGAGCTACAGCATTTATGGATAGGAAGTTAGGTGCTCCTGTTTTGACTTCAAATCCATTAGCTATTTCGATTTTTCCTTCACAAAGATGCTCAACAATAACATTATACATTCCAGGTACCGCATCTTTTAAATTAAATCTAACATACACTTTTGTTAAATCAACAAAGAATAATGTATCAGCATGTATAGTATCATTCCCTTTTGCCAATCTTACTTTCATAAAAGCATTAAATTTGGAACCACTCAAAGCAACAGTAATTTTTCCTGTATTTCCACCCTTATCTGCATTTATTGAACGAACATCAAATTCAAGAATTTCAGGTTTAATTTTTATTCCCTGCGTATTACCAACTAAAGTTCTTCCATAAAGCATCAAATAGTAATTTCCTTCATATAAATAAGGAACCAATAATTCCTGATTGCCAAGATATGGATAAAGATGAGAATAATCATAATTTAATCTGGTTGACAATTGATTATGCTTAAGATACATTTCATTTGAACCACTTATGGAGTCTGCTTTTAAAGTTGATAACATCGATTCCCCACTTATTGTATCCGGAACTTCAATTAAATAGTATAAATCAGTATTATTTGTCAATGTATCCTCTCTGAATGTATTAAATTGCAATCTCTTCATATCTACATCTGAAGTTAATGCAGAATATGAGGTATTATTTGTATCATTAATTTCAAAGATATTATTTAAAATATCTGTTCTTACAATAATATAATAGTCACCAATTGCAACTCCCGGTATTTTTGCATATAAAGATCGGCTTTGGGTTCCTAAGGAAGGAAGACTTGCATACTCATTTTTACTGCCTAAAACTTTATCATTAACATCCCAAACCGTATCTGATGACAAATAAACCATATCTTTAAGATAACCGTTTGCCGGATTATTTCCAATATTAACCAAATCCCATTTAATTGTATCCATTCTATTTACCATCAAATCTGTTGGTGCAATAATATTTCTAACAACAATATCAGCAGGCGGTGGCTGAATTGAAATTATAAATGCATTAGCTGTATTGTTATTTTCATTAATGTGCTCGAAGACAGTATTAGAAATATCGGTTTTAAAAATCAGGATAAAATTTCCAGAATAATAAACTGGAATGCTTATCTCAAGAGAATCAACATAATATTCTCCCGAATCTAAAATTCCATTATTATAATTAAAATTACCCAAATCTACATCCCCGTAATTAATAATAAAATTAGAAGAAAGATATATTTTATCTATCCAATTGCCTATTGTTGTAGAGCCTGCTCCTTGATTTAAAACCTTAAAATATACTTTAAAAGGTTGACCGGAGATAACTTGTTGAGGAGTTGTAAAATAAGTAACTACTAAATCAGGGGATGGAGTAAGTATAATATGAATGGGATCAGCTTGATTTCCTAATCGTTTTAACATCCTATTATCCGTTGTAACTAATTCATTGTTAACATTCATGTAATCAGAAATCAGTATTAAATGATAGTTTCCACTTAAGCCATTCGGTATAAGAACAGGTTGATTATTTGAATAGGTTGAACCTGCTAGTAATGGTCCATTTTGTTTAAATTCCTTTAAAAGAATATCACTACCTGGATTCCAGATAGTATCTAATGATAAGTAGATTGCATCATACCAAAATGAAGGTAAGGTTATTTTATTGCTATTATTAATCGCATCCCACTGAATATTAATAATTTGCCCTGAAAACGAAGAGTCAGGTGCAGAAAAGGATGTCATTGCCAGATTTATTGGATATGGATTTATAAATATCTGATTACTTCTTATCAGGTTATTATTTTCATACAAATATTCATAAATTGAATTATTTATATCGGTAATTGCATATATGTAATAATATCCAGAAACAAATGTATTGGGAAGTTGTGCATTATAATTGTTTTGATAAGTTGCTCCTATACTGATATTCTGAGATTGCAAAAAGGTAGATAAAAGTATAGCAGAAGTATCAAAATCAGGATTAACAGAAATATATAATTTATCTGTCCAGGTTTGACCTAAAGAAGTAATTGTACCATTATTTTTAACAGTATAATCCACAGAATAATAATCCCCTGGAGTAATAGAATCTGGAGTGTTTAGTGTAAACAATTGCAAATCAATCCAAGGAGAAAGAATAATTGTTAACAGAGAACCTTTATTTCGGTTATCATTAATATGACCTCCTTCGTAAACAGCAGAATTGGCATTAGTATGTATAAAGATATAATAATTTCCTGAAATTCCATTTGGAATATTCACAATCATCTGATTATTTACGCTGTCATTGGTTAATAATGAAATATTATAATTTTTGGTTTCAAGTAAAACTATTGAATCCTGATGGAAATTAGGAGAGGAAGAAAAATAGATTTTATCTGATAAATTTGCATAAAAGAGTTTTCCTGTTCCGATATTTTTTGTACTCCATTCAATAGTTACAGATTCACCGGAATTAGCACTGGTTTGATAATTTACAAAAGAAACGATAAGATTTGGGTTAGAAAAAGGTATTGAAAATAAGCTCCTTAATGTATTATTGTTTTCATTTGAACCTTCATAGATTGTATCTTTTGCATCAGTATAGATATATAAATAATAATTACCGCTTGGTTTGCTGGGCATATTAAAAGTGATTGATTTGCTTATACTATCACTACTGATTAATTGAGTTACAATATATGTAACCGAGGCTATTTCTGACAAAGAGTCAGGGTGAAAAAGCTGATAAGTTGACAAATATAAGCGATCAGTCCATTTTTTATTTAGAAGATTCCCTTGACCATCATTCTTAACTTTCCACTCAATTGTTGTAGATTGACCTGTATTAAAAGAAACTGGGTGAGTTAATCCAATTATTTTTAAGTCGGGTTTGTTAATTTGAATCGAATGGTATGACTTCTGTGTATTATTAGTTTCTGAAGGCAATTCATATACTTTGTTTGTATAATCGGTGAATATATAAATAAAATACTCACCATTTATATTTTGAGGTAATTGAATTGTTTTGCTTTTTTCAATAGAATCTCCTGCATTCAAATTCAGGTTATAGGTAATTGAACCCGCTGATATTACAGAATCAGGATAAAAGACACTATTTTTAGAAATAAAAATATTATCAGTTACATCTTCTGACACCAAATTACCTGATCCATCATTTTTAACAGTCCATATAATATCTACAGGCTGATTATTATTTTCAAACATTGGAACAGTAACTTTTGTAACAATTAAATCGGGAGTATAAATAATACTAGGATTTATTTGACGGGTAACATTATTACTATCATCTGTATATTCAAAAACATTTAAATTTGCATCTGTTTTTATATAAAAATAATAAGATCCACTAATATTTTTTGGAACTACAACAGTAGATATTTGAGTATAAAAACTATCAACATCAAGATTACCGCTATGATTAACAGTTTTAAGAAGTAAAGCACTTGATAAATCATAATTAGATGCGTTGGTTAAATATATCTTGTCAACCCAATTAGTACTTGATGTTGGAATAGCTCCTTGATTTTTAACCGTATAACTAACAGAGACCGTAGCGTTATTACTTAAAGTCAATGGTGCAACAACATTAGTAACAACCAAATCGGGAGGAGGAGTGAGAAATACCTGAAAGGCAGTACTCTTTGTAATATTATTTGATTCATATACATTTTCGAATACCTGATTGGTTGCATCCGTTTTTACATAAAGATAAAATGTTCCTAATGTATTTGAAGGAATGGCAATCTGTACATTTTTATAATAAACACTATCGGGTTGTAAGGCCTGTGTTCTGGGAAAAGTACCTAACAATGTAGCTGTTGAAGGATTAAATGAAGTATCAGCACTTATATAAACAACATCATTCCAACTACCAGTTGCAGTTGTATAGCCCTGATTTACAACAGAAAAAGACAGATTAACCATTTGTCCGGAAAACACATTGTTTGGAGCTACTATCTGATTTACAAACAAATCGGGAACGGGTGGCATAATAATATCCAATTGCTTATAAAAGAAATTATCATGTCTTCGATCATTATCTGTAACCTCCAATATGTTTCCAATAGAATGTGCCCAACCCAGAATATAAGGATAAGGAACACCTGTGGTACTAGGTGTATAGGGGACTGGTGCAACATTAGGACCATTACCGGTTAATGACCAATCGATAAAAAGTGCATCATCTGCATCACTTACAACAAAAATATAATATGGACCCATAATATTGTTTGGCAAGGTTACCTGAACTGAATTTGTATAGCTTTGACCGGCTTCCAGGTAACTTACATTTTGAAATTGACCGAGTATTATATCTTCAGCAACTCTTACTTCAATATCAGGAGATAACCAGATATGATCATTCCAAGTATTTACATTTCCGATTCCGGTTCCAGAGGTAGATCCTAAACCATCATTTTTTACTGTCCATGAGACTGTTAGTGTTTGTCCTGCATAGGCTTGCGAAGTAGTTATCTGTGTAACATGCAAATCGGGCAAATGTCTTATACCAAATTGATAAACAGGCCCATTGGTTATATAACAAAGATTCTTTGAAACTACTTGCCATTTATAGGATTTTCCATATTGAGAATTATTGAATGTATAGTTTATTGATGTTAAATTTGAAGCTTTTGGATTAGCTGGTCGGTTTAAGCTATCAGAACTCCATATATATAAATCATAAGAAGATGCATATGTTGCTGGCGCCCAAGACAGTTGAACAGTTGTATTGTTAATGTTCTGAGTATTATTTGCTGGTAACATATTGCTAACAGATGCTGGTTGCGGATTGGTAAATATTGTAATTGTTTTACTTTCTGCAAGATTCACAACACCATCACTAACATTCACAGTATAAATTGTATTTATAGATGGCTTTACCCAAACTGCTGCTAATGAGGAGCTAAATCCAGCTGGGCTTGATGACCAATTGAACGTATAATTTCCATAACCATATTGAGCTTGAGCAGTTAATAACATAGAATCGCCAGTACAAACCGAATTTCCAGAAGAAACAATTCCTAATGTTAATGATTGAGTAACACTCCCATTACGATAAGACACATTGGGGGACAACAAATTACCATTAATATCAGTAATTTCACAAGCATTGGTAAATGCAATCTGACTTATTCCACTTTTATACTTAAACCTTAAATCAAGCAGTTTATCAGTTCCCAGAGTTACTCCATTAATATCAACCCAGGAAATAGCAACGGTATTAGAATTAATTTTATTAATCAATGGATTTCCAGGTGATAACAATGGATTAATATTCAAAGCTCTTCCATAATCTAAAACTGTATTTGTAAATTGTACAAAAATAGTCATTGACCCAATTTGAGGTAGGTTTTGAACTCTTATAGCAACATCAATGCTATCACCTTGATTAGCAACAATCGAATCGGCTGTTACTTTTCGTGTCTGTGCAAATGCAGGCATAATCAGCATGATGCTGAATATTGCCATTAATATACTTCTTCTCATATTATTTTTTTTATGAAATATATTGCTTTTCTCGTTATTGCAGAAATTGTGATATGATTTAATTGTTTTCATAGCTTCAATTTTTATTATTCTCTTAAATTTTGCATTACCTTATTATCATCATTCTACCAGTATGATCAAACTTTTTGTTCTGGCTTACAGCCTGAATTCGATACATATAAGCTCCTTCAGCCAAATCAGATGCGTCAATACGGATGACATTCCATCCCAGTGATATATTTTGAATGTTTTCAGTTTTAATGTTTTCTCCCAAAATATTCAATATACTTAATTGAACTTTAGCATTTTCAGGAACAAAAAATCTGATAGAAGAATTATTGGAGAACGGATTTGGATATATTTCCTCTATCACAAATTCATCTTTATAATCTGCTATCCTGTAACATAAAGTCTGTAATATTATATTTGACAATGTATTTCCAGAAACATCAGCAAGTTCTGTTTTCTCTGTTAATGATAAATATAGAACCGATGGTTGGGCATTAGATTTAACCCTGCATTTTATATGCATTAGTGTTTTATTATTTAATCTAATTCCATTTTCATTGTAAAATCCAATTGAAAGTAATCCGTTAGAAACTTTATATTCCAAGTTATTTCCATCAGATTGAACTCCCAATATTTCAATCTGATTTTCGGGATAATTCATTTCTAAAGTAACTGCACCTATCTTATAATCACCATTATAACTTATTGGAATTACCACTTCCTGCTCAGGTATTAATTGCTTTTCAATCGACTCGCATTTTAATTCAGGAACATAAGCTGTTGATTTTGTTTGATAAGGATTGTTTGAACCATTGATATCTCCCAAGCAAAGAACTTTTATATTTTGATTCTGAGTATTTGAATTAAGAATAAATGTTATGAGTTCAGAAGCCCAATCACCATTTGAAAAACTTGAAATCAATCCAACAGTTCTTCTTAATACCAATAAGGCATCTGCACTTGAAACTGAACTACTGTTATTTACGTCAGCAGCTAATAAATTAACACCTGATATAGTTGCCAAGCTTACTATATATCTTCTTATTCCTAATGCATCTGTAGCATTAACACCACCAAAAGAAGTGGTTGGTAATGCGTATAGTTTATAACTACCTGAAGCTAATTTTGAGAAGTTATAAATACCATCCATATTTGTATAGGTAGAATCTATAATGATATTAGTAGAATTTAATAAAAACACTTTTGAACCATGCATAGGTGTTAATGATGGATTGTTATAAAACACACTACCAGAAAGTGTATGTTTAACGGTAACCTCAACAATATCACTAGCTGAGCAATTGTTAGCATCAGTAACCAACAATGTGTAGCTGGTAAAGCTATTGGGGCTTACTATAGGATTTAGTATATTGGTTGCAGATATATAACCTGATGAATAAGATGTTTGTGTCCATGAATAAACATAAGGATAACCGCCTCCCGAAACACTTCCGTTTAGCATAATAGAAGTTCCCAGATTTATTGTTGTATCTAAACCGGCATTTACAATAGGTTTATTATTTACAGTTATAAAAACAGTATCTTTAACTGTTGAAGGACATCCATTATTATCAGTAACATCTAACGTGTAAAAAGAGCTTTGCATTGGATAAAATGAATAATTAGCTACAGATGAGAGAAGTTGGTTTGAATTATTTCTCCAATAATATAAATAAGGATTAGTTCCTCCTGTAGCATTTCCATTCAGTGTTAAATAATCATAAAGGCAAACCGCTTTATCTGTTCCAGCATCAGCAACTGGTGATTGAGTTATGTTTATATTTATAGTATCTGAATAAACACAATTATTTGCATCAGTAACTTTAACATAATAACCTCCACTTGTATTTACATTCAATGTTGAAGAATTGGTATTGTTATTCCATAAATAGGAAGCATAATTTCCAGTATTAAGCAAAACTGAATTTCCTGAACACAATGTAGTATCTGTTCCAATATCAACTGGATTAAGATTTATTGAGGCATTAACTGTTACAATTGTGGTATCGTAAGGTTTTATTGGATCATCCGATTGAACAATTAATTTAAAAGGATGTGAACCTTGAGGCAAAAGATGCCTGTTAATGGTAAGGTTTAATTGAGTTGAATCTCCAACATTAATTATACCTGAATAATTGCTGAGTTCGATACTTCCAATTACTGGTGATGCATTTTCTGTGAAAACTACACCATTATTAAGTATTCCAACAATATTACTTGGAGAAAAATCAGAAACTGAATTTCCATTTAATTTATTTATTGGCCAATATCCAATTAATCCACTTTCATTACCTTTAAGCATATAATTCATTGAAAATGATAATTGTTTTTGTGTTCTTGCCTTATTCCAGATTCTAACCTCATCAATACTTCCGGCAAAATACCTGTTGCTATAATTTGGATCGCCACCAATAAAAGCAATATTGCCAGTATTATATGCTGCATTTTCAAGAACAGATTTTACCAATTGCCCATTAATATATATTCTTACTACATTTCCATTGTAACTACAAGCCACGTGATACCAATTATTTATTGTCAGATTAAAATTATCAGCAATCAATGTTTTATCGCAATTGTTTTGATTTGACTTGTATATAACCGCAAACTTTCCGTTAACCATATATAATCCCCAAGGTACACAATTTCTGAGAGATCCAGCAATTAATCGACTTCCTAATGAAAGATCAGTAGGTTTTACCCAAGCCTCAACAGTCCACTTATTTACGGATAAATAACCACTGTTAATATTTACATAATCGTTAAGCCCATCGAATTGCAGAGAACCTTTTTCCATTTTATCAACATAAGCATTCCAAATTAAAGGCACAACACCAAGGTTTTTAATTTTAAAAGGAATTACCTTATGACTATCGCAAACAAAATCAGTAGTAATTAAATCGGGCAAAGTTATTATTTGTGGAGCTCCAACGCTTTTACCTTTAAGAACAATACTTTGATTTCCTGTGTTTGTAATCAAATTCAGGTTATCTGTATAATTTCCAATATTAGCCGAAGTAAATGTAATATTTATATAAGCAGAATCTTTTGGTGGAATATTTAATGAATTAATAGTATGGCTAAACTCAGGCATTGAATTACTAATATTTGTGATTTTGAGTGTATCACAACCAATATTTCTTATGTATAATGGTTTTGTGGTTGAAACACCTATCATTATCGTATCCATAATTAATGGATTATTAACTATTTCCATTATTGGATTTGCTTTTACAAATAATTGAACAGGAACTATTATCTGATTATGAATTGGGTCATTTGTATTTATTAGCAATTGTGAATTATAAGTTCCATTTATCAATCCGGTTCCATCCAAAACTACTTGAATATCCGAAGAATCAATAATACCCACTATACCAGATGAAGGAGTAAGATTTGCAGCATTTAAAATATTTATATTCACTTCATCAATTGCCCAATGATCGCAGCAAGATCCACTATGAGAAACTTGTTTCCATCTGAATAAGGTATTAAAATTCTTAGCTGCATTAGGTATAGTAATTTGTATATAGGTATATACAGAATAACTTCCAGGATTAAATGTCTGAATATTATTCCATGAACCACCATTATTTATAGAATACTCAAAAACAACATCTTCTCCTCCATCAGCTTGTTCACATGGACTTCCGCCACTACCCGAAATCTTTAAATAATAAGAAACAGTTCCTCCGCCAATCGTATTTATTGTTTTTGTAACTGCTTGCCTTGTATTATTTCCGTTGAAATATAATGCATTTGTGCTATTTAAAGCTGTTCCGCAAGAAGCTGCTGCTATTCCGCCACTAATTTCACTCCAGTTCGAATTTGTTATTCCTGAATTAAAATTATCATTTATGCCTATACCTCCAAATAATGCATTCCATGTAAGATTTTCGTTTCCTGTATTTTTAATTTTCAAATACCTGATTTTGCTTTGATTGCAAATTGTTAAAGTATCAATAATAGAAACAGGATTAACAGAAGCTACAGGAGCAGCTATACCAACTCCCATTACATTTAAATCATAAATACCAGTATTGGTATTAAAAATGATAGTATCATAATAAGTACCAATATTTAGCGGATTAAAAGTTAAGTAAAACTTTGCAGAATCTCTTGGTAGTATATTTAATATAGTTTGACTATGTGTAAATGCGGAATTTGTATTACT
>CAZYEM010000141.1:6590-10736 GCA_964646395.1 uncultured Bacteroides sp. | reverse complement strand
CCTGTTTATTATATAAATATTAAAACGGAATAATAATATATAATAGTAGGTGTATACTGCTTTTTAAAAACTCTAAGTAATTTATGTTTATTTATAACTGTTTATTTATAATTACATAAAACAATTAGTTAACTTATCTTCTCCCAATTCCCTTTCATCTTTCTTATACTCTTTAATTGTTCTCTGAGTTTAAGATTTTTTTCTTGTTGAAGCAATGGGTCTTCGGTCATAATGTCGATGGCAATATCGCGGGCAACTTTTATCATTTTTTCATCCTTAACAATATCGGCAAGATGTAAGTCGAGCATGCCACTCTGCTGAGTTCCCTGTATATCACCCGGTCCTCTTAATCTTAAATCGGCTTCAGCTATTTCGAAACCATCCGTTGTGCGAACCATGGTTTCAATGCGTTTTTTACCATCTGCACTCAGTTTGTGGCTGGTCATCAGAATACAGTACGACTGGTCGGCACCACGTCCCACTCTTCCCCTGAGCTGATGTAATTGTGATAAACCAAAGCGTTCGGCATTTTCAACAATCATTACAGAAGCATTGGGGACATCCACACCCACTTCTATTACAGTAGTGGATACCATAATCTGGGTTTCACCTTTAATAAATCGTTGCATTTCATAATCCTTATCAGCTGGTTTCATCTGACCATGTACGATGCTTATGGCATATTCGGGTAATGGGAAATCGCGTGAAATGCTGAGGTATCCATCCTGCAGATCTTTCAGATCCATTGTTTCCGATTCATTTATCAAGGGGTAAACTACATATATCTGTCTTCCTGCTTTTATCTGCTGTTTCATAAAAGCAAAAACCTTTAATCTTCCCGAATCAAAATAATGGAAAGTTTTAACCTGTTTACGTCCGGGAGGCATTTCATCAATAGCCGAATAATCAAGGTCGCCGTAAAGTGTCATTGCCAAAGTTCGTGGAATAGGAGTAGCCGTCATCACAAGTATGTGAGGAGGTACGCTGTTTTTTTCCCATAAGCGGGCGCGTTGCTGCACACCAAAACGATGCTGTTCGTCTATAATTACAAGTCCCAGATTTGCAAACTGTACCGTATCTTCAATCAAAGCATGAGTTCCTATTATAATATTCAGTTTTCCGCTAAGCAAATCTTCATTTATCTGACGGCGTTTGGCAGTTTTGGTAGATCCGGTAAGCAGTTCAACAGTTACACCCAAACCATCAAGCATTTTTGTAATGGTATCATAATGCTGGGTAGCCAGTATTTCTGTAGGAACCATCAGTCCCGACTGGAAATTATTATCGATAGCAATCAACATACACATCAGGGCAACCAACGTTTTTCCACTACCTACATCACCTTGCATCAGGCGGTTCATCTGTTTGCCCGAGCCCATATCGATACGTATTTCTTTAATCACCCGCTTTTGAGCATTGGTAAGTTCAAAAGGTAGTTTCTCGTGATAGAACCGGTTGAAATAATCTCCAACAGTTACAAAACGATGTCCTTGTGTTTTGGTAAGCCGTATTTGTTTAATCATAAGCAAACTAAGCTGAAGGAAAAACAATTCTTCAAACTTTATACGCACCACAGCTTTTTGAAGTATAGCAGCATTAGCCGGAAAATGGATGTTAAGTATAGCTTCTTCTCTTGATATAAACTTGAATTTGTCGATTATCTCAGGAGTAAGTGTTTCAGGTATCGATGATTTAGCCATCAGTATCAACGTCTTTGTAATACGGCTTATACCTTTGGAGTTTAAGCTTAGTGATTTTAGTTTTTCAGTGGAACTATAAAACGGATACAAACCTTCAGCTAATTCTTGCTGACTTTCGGCTATGGTTTCAATATCAGGATGCGATATATTGTAATTACGGTTAAATACAGAGGGTTTCCCAAAGACAATATACTCTTCACCAATCTTCAGTTTTTCCTTTATCCACTTAATCCCCTGAAACCAGATTAAATCAATACTCCCGCTTTCGTCCTGCAAGGTAGCAATCAATCTGCTGGCTCTCATCTGTCCGGCAGTTTCCATTGCCACAATCTTTCCTTTAAGTTGCACATAAATAAGATCGCTGTCAATTTCGGCAATCTTCAAAAACTTGCTTCTGTCAATATAACGGAAAGGATAATATTGCAGCAAATCGCCAAAATTGCGGATATTAAGTTCCTTAGCAAGCAACTCTGCTCGCTTCGGCCCCACTCCTTTAAGGAATTCTATCTTGGTTTCAGCAAAATTATACTGCATACGTTTTTTTATGCAAACCTAAATATTTTTTTTGGAAAGCACAGCACTTTCCATTATATTTATTCACAATCTTTTTGCAATAACCCAGATTAAAACTTATTAACAGTATTAATTATTCATCCATTCATCATATATTTTCTATATTACTATTTTATTGTACTTTTGCATCTTTATTATATGGGAATCTGAAATCAGTTTATCTAACATAAAGTATTATACATGAAGAAGAACGACTTCCTTTTTATTATCGTTGCCATAGTAATTTTATTGCCATTTATTCCTTTGCCATTTGTAGCATGTTTGCAAAAAGGATTTATCTATAATCCGCAATATTGGTTGATAACCAGTTTTCTTAAATTTGCCCTTCTGGCTACCATGGGCGAAGTAATTGGTTTAAGAATCAAAACCGGAGTTTACAATCAAACAGGATTTGGCATCCTACCAAGAGCTATTGTATGGGGATTATTAGGCATTACTATCAAATTAGCTTTTGATATCTTTGCTTCAGGTGTTCCTGCTTTTCTTGAGAAATCCTGCAGTATAAGTGGAATAAGTGATGCTATGAAAGCGAAGGATATATCTGATGCAATTTCTCAAGGTCTTGGAGGAACAAGGTTTCTGGCGGCTTTATGTATAAGTACTGCCATGAATTTGATTTATGCTCCTGTAATGATGACTTTCCATAAGATTACCGACACACATATTGTTGATAATGGAGGTAGTGTTGGAGGTTTGTTCAAAAGCATTAATATGGGAGATATATTAAGTCGCATCAACTGGAATGTTCAATGGAACTTTGTATTTAAAAAGACTATTCCTTTCTTCTGGATTCCTGCACATACCATTACCTTTATGTTGCCAGCCGAATATAGGGTTGCTTTTGCAGCATTACTTGGTATAGCGTTGGGTGTAATTTTATCATTTGCAGCTATTAAGGGCAAAGCAAAATAATTACATTGATTGCAGAATAGTACTTAATCGCAAATTAAGTAATTTCAAATTTAAATTTCAACAGACATGAATAAAAACAAACTTTCTTTGTTGCTTGCTTTTGTAAGTATGTTAATGGTATTGTCTTCCAATGCTCAAAAGGACAGTGCTAAATTTGGTATTAAGTTTAATGGGTTTGTCAACTCGCAATTGATGTACGATACCCGCCAGATAGTAGGAGGGAGGGAAACTATGCTTGTTTTATACCCCGAAAACCAAAAACCTGATAAGAATGGTAAAGATGTAAATGCCAGTCCTTCTTTTAATCAATTGGCTATGATTACCCGCCTAACCGGAAAAGTATGGGGTCCGGATGCATTTGGTGCTAAAACATCTGCTTTGTTCGAAGGTGATTTTACCGGACAAACCAATAATGATAATAATGGATTTCGTTTACGACATGCATATTTAAAGTTCAACTGGAAGAAAAGTGAATTATTAATAGGACAATACTGGCATCCTTTTGATGTTCCGGAGATGTTACCCGGAACTCTATCTTTAAATACAGGTGCACCAATACACGCTTTTTCACGTCATATACAACTGAGATTCTCACGTAATGTCGGAAACCTTAAACTTATTGCAGTTGCAGCTTCTCAAAGAGATTATGCAAGTGAAGGTCCATTGGGTGCAAAGTCTGATTATATGCGCAATGCAGTTATTCCCAATCTTCATTTACAGTTGCATTATACAATAGGAGATCATTTATTTGGTGTTGGTGCTGATTACAAAATGTTAAAACCCCGTATTTACACAGTTAGTAAATCTTTACTGGATACTTTTCAAACTGATACAAAGATATCTTCGATGGCTTTAGTTGGTTTTGCCAGATTTAATTTTAAAAAGATTGACATTAAATTACAGAGTAGTTGGGGCGAAAACCTTACAGAACACACCATGCTTGGCGGCTATTTTGAAAAGG
>CAZYEM010000141.1:0-6490 GCA_964646395.1 uncultured Bacteroides sp. | reverse complement strand
AGTTGGGGCGAAAACCTTACAGAACACACCATGCTTGGCGGCTATTTTGAAAAGGAAATAGATACGCTAACAGGTGAAGCCAGCTATGGAAATATGTCAACCTTAAATACTTGGTTTGATATTTCATCAAAAGGAGCAAAGTGGAAATTTGGAATGTTTGCAGGTTATACCAAAAACCTTGGCTATTCAAGTGACATTGCAAATAAAGGGAAGTTTTACGGAAGAGGCAATAATATCGATTTCGTATATCGTGCAGCTCCCCGTATAACTTATACAGCAGGTCAGCTTGTTTTTGGCAGCGAATTCGAATATACTGCAATAGCTTATGGTACTGCTGATAAAAAAGGGAAAGTAAAAGAAACTACTGTTTATGATAACTTCAGGGTATTGCTAAGTGCCAGTTATAATTTTTAGTAGTCGTGGAATAATCCAGGCATTGCTTATGTAAAGCAATCATGTTGTCATTCCTATAAAAGAGTTATAGATAAAAGGATATATGGGATTTATTGATTATTAAAATGAATTTTTTCGACATATTAATAACTACCACAATTGGTTTGCTTCTTTTATGGGCATTGGTTATCTTTTTAAGAAATCCAAGAACTATAATATTCAGCTATCTGAGAATAATGAAAAACAGTTACTGGCGAACAAGTTTGTTGTTTTTACCTATATGGGGTCCTGTATGGATATTGGATAAGATATTTAAGTGGGGTGTTTTTGAAGATGAATAGTTTGATTTTCGTTTGTTAAGCCCTAACTTTTTCGATATAAACATAAACCTTTATAATAAGAAAAGAGACAAAACTTCCAAATGTTGCTCCTCCCAAAATATCACCTGGATAATGCACACCTAAGTATATTCTGCTGTAGCAAACCAATACTGCCCATGAAAAAATAAACCAGGTAAAATACCTGTAGTTGGATTTTAGAAAGTGATTGATAAAATAAGCCACAGCAAATGTATTAGCTGCATGTGAGGAGATAAATCCATAATTTCCACCTTTATAATTATTTACAATATGAATCAAGCCTTCGAGTGAAGGATTGTGTGAAGGCCTGTAACGCATAAAAACATCTTTAAATAAAGCTACAGACAAACTATCGGCTAAAGCAACAGCTGCAATACATGCAAGAAATATAAGAAAAGCTTCCTTTTTGTATTGAAAATAAAGAAGATATAAAAGCAACAAATACAATGGAATCCATATAGTTTTAGTGCTGATAGCCCACATAACCGAATCGAAAAACTGACTATGCCATCCATTTATTAACAGAAAAAGCCAGGTATCTATTTGTTTTAATATATCTATCACGCTTATTTATTGAAATGTATATTTAAGTAACTTATTTCCGTATCCCGTAATCAAAAACAACTCTTTGGTTTCGGTCAAAGCTGATATTACAGGCAATGTTTCACCTTTAAAAGCAATGGATTCATCCATCAAGCCGTTTTTATCAAATACATAAAGTTGCTTGTCAGTTCCCAGAACTACCATCATATTACCTCTGCCTGTCTTTTCATAAAACAAAATATTGGGATGAACAGTGGTTTTGAATTTATAGCTGAATATTACTTTTCCATCCTTTTTGCAAATAGTAAGTTCGTTGGCAGAAAGAAAGATAAAATCCTTATTTCCATCGTTATTATAGTCTTCATACACAAATTGTGTATTTCCACTAATATTTTTAAATACCTTGTTTTCTACCTCTCCTTTGGAGGAAATATATTTGATATTAGTTGAAATATCAGAAGTTATAAGATATTTTCCATCATAATAGAATTTTGAAAGTGGGTTTTTATGGAATGGAGATTTTAATTTTAATCGCTCATTTCCTTTTCTGTCAAGAATTTTAAAGTTGCCCGTTTTATCGCTGATCAGTATATTGTCTTTACCTCCAAAAATGATATGTTGAGGTGGAGAAATGATTAAGTCACTAAGAACCGGCGATTTAAAATCATTTATTAAATTCCCTTTAATATTGAAATAACTAATTTTTTTGTCTGATGTTGGAATCAGAATTCGATATTCCTTTTTCTTTTCATAATCTATCAAACATAAACCGGAAGTAGCTTTTTTAGAGAGTTTAACCGGATAATTGTCAACTGCTTTGCCCTTTGCATCTACCAGATAAATAGAATTCTCGGTATTAAAGAGATATTGATTTCTGTTGTTTTTCAAATAATCAACTTCATAAATCTTACTTAAGGGCTTACCATCAATATTTAATTTCCATTTAATACTTCCTTCTTTATCAATACAATATAATTTATTAGCTATATCAAAAACTAATATATTCTTTTCGTTATCTGTTGTGTTTTTTACTAGATATGGTTGGTTTGCAATCTGATTATCCAGCATTGTTTCGTTCCCATTGGTAGTTTCAACAACTTCAATTTCTGTTACTTTCTCAATGTTTTCGTTTTTGGTAAATCCAATGTTCAATGTTGTATAAAAACGATTATCAGTATAACTGTATTGAATTGAAACTTTATGAAAGCCTTTAAGTACTGCAAAATTGGTATCAAAATTCTTGAGATTTAAAGGGTCTAACGTATTTTTGACAAAATCTGCAGCATAATCGAAATTGAAATAAGTAAAAATATTGGATTGATTGGAAATTGTTGAAACAAATGAAATGTATTCTTTGGAATTTGCCAGAATTTCGCCATTTATTATTGCATTTTTATACTGATTCAGTGCTTGTTTGCTATTTCCGAAAATTACATAATCGTTAGCAGTTTCAAACCAGGTTTCTTGATTAAACGGACACATATTTCCAAGTAAAGTTTTGAGCAAACCAGGAATCTGAATTTTATTTCGTGTATCATTTGTAATGTTTTCCTGCGAAGCTGAAGCGATTGCCTTTAAGCTCGAATCTGCAGTGTTAATATCGGATACCTGACAAACCGTATAAATATTGTCAGGAGAATAGGTGTTGCTTTTTAATATTACAATTGCATAAGATTTTCCCATCCATTCAATAAAATTATCACGCAAGTTAAATTTAACTCTCAAATTCAGGTTGTTAAATTCCTTATCATAACTCATTAATTGATCTTTCGATTTAAGATAATTTTTATAATTTGTATAGTAAGTTGCATAATTAGTGAAACTTACATTTGTAAATAGTATTGTTTTTTCGGGTAATACAGATGCAATTCCTGTTTCCTGCGGAGGTTCATCTTTAAAAATCTCCAGAAAAGAATTGCTTACAGAAGTATAACCATTAAGCAACAATTGCTTATTCTTAATCATGAGGTCAAGTTCTGTCCATTTACCAATTTCGTTAAAAAAACCAATGTCAATGATTGAATTGGTATTAACAGATTTTGCTATCCATTTACTCAGATATTGATAATTTATATAAATATTTGCATCCACTTTTTTACCAGCAGTTGAACTTATGTTTATAAAATTATTATCCATTGAAATATTTGTGGCATTATCAAGTTGATCTAATGATTTTTCAACCAGTTCCTTGTTAATACTACCAATAAATACTCCATTCTTAATAGTATAATAATAGGAAGTGGTAGAAGTAGTTGCATTAAAAATTGATGTTTTATTTTTTTTTGATTTTTTAATATCTTTAATCCCCGAATCTTTAAGCATTTCGTTAATCTTTTCTACACCAAAAGATACCGGAACATTACAAAGATAAAGAAACTCAGTTTTTCCGGAAGATGATAGATGAAGGGAAACAAAAGATTTTTGTGAACTAACTACATTTTTAATCTCTTCGTTGAGATTAATAATGGTATTGATAAAGTTTAAATCACGTTGTGTTTTTTTGAAAAGATTAATTTGTTGCAAACCCACCCAAATTTCATTTGATTCATTTTGAGTGTTCCACAAATTGTAGATATTATTAAATTCAGCAATAAGAATGGCATCTTCGGGAATAGCATTTATAACCGGAGCAATCGGTTGTTTTAATTTGCGGTAATAACTATAGGAAAAAAATCCTAGCAGAATTATAAGTGCAAGTATAATAACTGTATATAAGTGATTTATATGAAACTTCATTTTAAACAGATTGAATAATATGTTCAAAGATAAATCAAATAGCTTTGCAAAAAATACAATTTACAAATTATAATGAACAAGGTTTTGTTAATTACTTATTTTAATAAAAATGAAGCGAAATATAACTGTTAAAGTAAAAATTAAATTTCATTATAACTATCAATATAATAATGATTTGTCTTAATTTGTTTTATGTATACCATTATGGTTATACTTATTTTTTAATTTAGAAGTCCCGTTATTTTATTTTCTTAATCCGTTGTAAATTCTCATTTACCCTATACTTTACAATTTTGCTAATCAATTCAATTGGTAAAGGATTGTTTATTGGAAACTGAACTGTACCTTTTGAATTTTTAAATGTTTGAATTTCTTCTTTAAAATTAGCTATACCTGAACCCGAAGGATAAAAACCTATATGATTTTTATATGCAGCAAAATAAACCAATATACCATTTAATCTGAAAGCCGGCATTTGGTAACTTATAACTTCTTCAGCTTCAGGAGCAGCTTCTTTTATTGTTAAACGAAGTTGCTCTAAAAGTTTCTGAGTTTCTTCGGGAAAAGTTGCAATATATTCGTTGATATTGTTTGGTTTATTGGTTATCATACACTTTAATTTTATAATTTTTGTTTCTTAAATGCAATAATTACTCTTTTGCAAATATAATATAAATTGAAATAAAAAAATCCTGTCTGATTTTTATTCAAACAGGATTCTAAAATGTATAAAATACTTTTATTATTTGTTTAGCGGTTTTGTTTTGCTTTTCGGTTTGATTTGATTCTTTGTAATCTCACTTTCATGGCATAAGTAATATAATACATTGCCGGTACAAAAATTAATGTTAAGAATGTAGCAAAACTTAATCCGAAAATAATGGTCCATGCCAATGGTCCGAAGAAGGCTACATTATCGCCACCAAAATGAATATGTGGTTTTAATTCGGTAAATAAAGTTACAAAATTAATGTTGAAACCAACCGCCAAAGGCACTAAGCCTAATATGGTAGCAGATGCAGTTAATAACACTGGTGTAATACGGGTTTTTCCTGCCTGAATAATGGCTTCACGTGTTTTCATGCCCCGCTCTTTCAGAACATCCGTAAATTCAACCAACAAAATACCATTACGTACCACAATTCCGGCTAATGCAATAACACCCATTCCCGTCATAATAATTGATATTGGCATACCAAATATGATGAACCCAAGTAAAACACCAATGATGCTAAAGAATACCTCACTAAAGATGATGATTGGTTTACTTATTGAGTTAAACTGGGTAATAAGGATAAACATGATAAGAAAAACAGCTAAAAGCATTGCTTTACCTAAAAAGCTCATGGTTTCTTCTTGGTCTTCCTGTTCTCCGCCAATTTTAATTTCAGTTCCTTCTTTGCTTTTAAAATTAGGAAGGTTTTTTGCAATAGCAGCTACAATTTCATTTGCATTATAACCCGATAATACATTGGATGATAATGTAACTACTCGTTTTAAATTTTTGCGTTTTATACCTCCATACGCATTTTCATATTTCAGTTTGGCAACCGATGAAAGTGGTATCTGTCGCAATAAGCCTGTATTCATATCCCGATATGTAATATTCAGGTTTAGAATACGGTCAATACTTTGGCGATCTTCTTTTTTATATCGCATTATAATAGGGTATTGGTCTTCACCTTCCCGATATTTGGATACTTCTTTTCCTAAAACCGCATTGCGTATTTCCATACCAATCTGTCCGGTAGAAATACCCTCGTGATTAGCTCTTTCGCGATTAATATCAATAAGAACTTCAGGTTTACCATTATCAAAATTTGATTTTAATTCTTCAATACCGGGTATTTTAAGGTTTTCAATATAAACCTTTAAATCATTGGTAGTTGAAACCAAATCATCAATGTCTTCACCACTTATTTCAACACTAATAGGTTTTCCAACGGGTGGTCCATTTTGATTCTGATCAACGGTAATTTCTGCACCTGGAATCCCTTTTACGGCCTCTCTTATTTTATCCAGATAAATTTTTGATGATTTTCCATTTCGTTTTGCATATTCAACAAAAGCTACAGAAACTTTTGATAAATTAGAAGCAGAGGTGTTGTTTTCAAAAGGATCTTCAGAAGCATTAACTGCCACATTTGAAATTACAGATTCAACGATAGGATTATTATCACCGATTACATTAAATACTCTGTTTTCAACAATTTTAGTAATTGAATCTGTTTTAGTAATGTCAGTACCTACAGGCATTTTTATATAGGCATATACAAAGTTAGGATCGCTGCTTGGGAATAAGACTACTTTAGGCTTTGAAATTCCAAATATTATAAATGTCAGAAAAAATAATGCTATTAATGTCCACAATAATCGATAGGGACGGCGACCTTTCAATGATATATTTAATATTTTTTCATATTTTCTCATCAATGCTGGGATAAATTCATGCTGGAATC
>CAZYEM010000140.1:8323-10749 GCA_964646395.1 uncultured Bacteroides sp. | reverse complement strand
CAACAGTATATTACGTTATTTAACTATCATAATAAATATGATAATAAGATAGATGGCGGCTGAATCGGTTACGGAACGTTTTGGACGTCCAGACGTTAAACGTCCCGTCTATTTGATTTCAGGACATGGTAGTGAACATCGTGGAACCTTTGTCGTTCCATATGGATGTGATATTATTGTAAAGAACACTACATGTGCATTGGCATTGTCATCCGAGTTAAATGAAATGTTAAATGGGTTGTTATTTTTGCCTGAGAAAGTGGTTAGAAATCCAATAGGAAATATGAATGATATCATTCAGATATTAGGTTCAGTAGGAGTATATACTAGAGATCAGCCTCGTATCGACGAGCATCATGAATATTTTCGTTATCATCGCCCTACTTCTGATACCTGTGTAAATTTACAATATCATCTCTTGAATGTCATTTTCAAGGAAGACGAACATGGCAAGTGTGTCACCATCGATAACATAATAGGTTCAGGTATTATAGATTTATTTAAAATAAGGGAAGCTAGAAGAGGTATTGATTATAGACCTCACAGGAGAGTTGTAATATATGCACCTGACACTCCTAGAGGAATAGAAGCCGCTCATCGTGATAAAGATCGTAATATAGAATTTATAATGTATCTTTATCGACATAGTATTTATCCAACGCCTCACACAATAAAAGTATATCTTTCTACAAAATGGAGAGAGGAAACAGAGGTAGAAATGTATCATATGCTATATGATTTAGATCAAAACCGCAGTCTAATTAATGTATCACAAAAAGATTTGTGTTATTACTTTCCAGGTGTTTATTATCATAATGTATGTCGTTGGATAGAGCCCTCTGTAAACCAGGCTGGAAAGAACTATGTAACACAGTTAAATAATTGGAGGAAAGGAAAATCAATGAGTGTTTCTAATCGTGCAGCCAATCCACTATTTGCTCAACGAGTTTTCCAAGAAGCAGCATTGCGACGCAATTATTTACATCAATATCAGGGTAGTCGAGCATTTGAAGAAGCGCAGCATGTAATGAATAAGAAAAATTGTAGAAATCTAGAAGAGCGTATTACTTCGATTGAAGAACGTCTAAAAACAGTAAATCAAAGTAATGCTAGCAATGAAGTAAAAGAAAGAGAAAAAAGAAAAATAATAAAAAATACACGTATATTACGTGACATACTATACGACAAAAAAACCAAGTGTGTACGTAGAGAAGCTGTAGCAAGAGAAGCGATAGCAAGAGCAGCGGCAGAAAGAGCATTATCTCATAGCAGAAATCAAACAAGAAGGGCTCGCAGAAGTCGTAGCAGAAGTCGTAGCAGAAGTCGTAGCAGAAGTCCAAGAAAAAATAACAAGAAAAATGGTAACAAAAATGATTAGCTTCAAGAATCAATCCATCCACAACGAGCCACTGATAATTCATTGTCTATTTTCTTTTCTACTACACTTCTCTCACATCCTCGCATTTTCATGATCGGTGTATAATATGCTTTATTAGCACATGCTAATTGTACCGCTTTTTCTGAATCCCATTTCGCATCCACTAAATATCGATAGGGACCATCCTCCGCTTTTTGTAATTGTAATCGATCCACTGGATAGCGATCGATCTGAAGAACCTTTTGTGCACTCACATGGATCGCCAAATAATTAGGATTATCAATCTTCTGTAGATCCACACCTAGTTCTTTTCTTGATTCAACATACTTATCTACACTCTCATACTCGGCAATCGTTGTAAATTCTTCTTTCCATAATCTTACAAATTCACTACCCTTATGACATGCTAGGAACCAACTTTCTATCACAGGATACTCCTTCTTTTGTGTAAAACCATCTAGATAAAATCCTGAAAATTCATATCCAGGAAGGAGCCAATGATCGACAGATCCTTTTAGTAAAATAGAGGAATCTAACCATATCCCACCATGCTCTGCTAAGGCATACAATCGTATGAGATCTGAAAATCGTGCCATACTCTCATTAAAATGAGGATGTGTAACAATCCTATGTGGAATATTAATATATTCACTGTAATTCATTTTTGTTAATAAGATAATATCATACCCTGGATGATATTTTCTCCAACTTTCTATACACATAGTTACCGTTTTTGGAATATGTTCGGGATTATCCCAAAAGACCCACATTATTTTTGGAATAGTATTTCTATAATACATCCATGCACATATACCTATTAATAGTACAACTGCCGTAATCCATCCATTTATAATATGACGTTTCATACCTACTTAATAAAAATATAATGATACTTGTACTATCATTTATTTCTTAGCTTTCGCCACGGCTGCTTTCGCCACAGCCGGTTTACGTTTCTTCTTTCCTACCTCATCAGATGATGTAACGGACACCGATTCAAAGATACGCACTTCGGAATAGTGAATCCACGCCTGATGGAACTCCTCCA
>CAZYEM010000140.1:1178-8223 GCA_964646395.1 uncultured Bacteroides sp. | reverse complement strand
GATTCAAAGATACGCACTTCGGAATAGTGAATCCACGCCTGATGGAACTCCTCCAAGTCGGCTAACCAGAGGGAAGACGCGGTTTCCGCTTCGAGATGCTCGATTTCACCACGCTTCTCGGTAATCTGTCCATCCAATTCTAGAACAGCGGATGCTTTCACACGGTCCATTCGCATACGAAGCACATAATCGTAGGAATCATAGGCATCAGGTGCGTTCGGATTGGAAAGAGGTGGGATCTGATTGGCTTGGAGCCCTGCTACAATCTCCTCATCCGTTTTCTTCTGAAGAACAAGACGATCATCCAGAATCGCCTGAATGAAACGACGCTTCGCATCCAATTCATCAATCTGCTTCTGTAACACAGCAAGCAACATCACACGACGTGCCTCATACATCGGCAAACGCTTCTCCATAAATGCCTCCAGAATGTCACCTAACGTCTTGTACTTTACAATATTGAAGTCCGTATCAAAGCATGTCATGTTCGTTGTCTTCCACGAAGTGAGCAACTTGAACTGCTTCTCAAACTTGTCAGGGTTTTCCTTGACGGCATCATATCCCTCTTCCGTAAAGTAGAGAATGAAACGAACATCCTGATCATTATACAAATCATCAAATCCTTTGAGACCACATGGCTCTACCTCATCCTTGGACTTGTTGCTCTCTGTCTCTGCCTTCTTTGCATCCTTCTTCGCATCCTTTGACTTCTTCTCATCCGCTTCACACAGCGCATCCAAGAATGCCTTATAATCCTTTGTCCATGTACCCACAGGCAACTCTGTAATGGTAATGGTCTTCTTCTCATCATCTGTGGTATAGAGACCCTTTGTCAACCACGTATTATCATCCGCACGAAGAGTGACACCCTTGAATCCAAACCACCACGGATCGAGAGGACGTCCTACCAATGACTCCATCGTTCCCTGAAGGCGATGCTTCAACAGGCAAACAATGTCATCAGGTTTAAAAGGCGGAATGTCAGTCGAATATCCTGTACCAATTCCAATGATACCATTCAGTGTAATGAGTGGTACCACAGGCAAGTAATATTCGGGCTCCACAGTGTCACCATCATCTTGAATATGCTTGAGAAGTCCAGCGTCTTCTTTTCGAAAGATGGTCTTTACAATGTCTTCCAGATAGGTGTGAATATAACGAGGCGATGCGGAATCTTTTCCACCCATCAACCGAGATCCAAATTGTCCCATCGGTTTAAGGAGATTAATGTTATTCGATCCGACAAAGTTCTGTGCCATGCCAACAATCGTGCTATTGAGTGACGCCTCACCATGATGATAGGCAGCGTGCTCCGAGACATATCCAGCCAGCTGTGCCACACGAATTTCCTCCTTGAGATTCCGCTTGAAGCAGCTAAAGAGAATCTTGCGTTGCGATGGCTTCAATCCATCCATCAAGTGAGGAAGAGAACGAATATTATCCGCATTGCTAAAGTGAATGAGTTCTGAATTGACGAAGCTGGTGTAGCTCACCTTGTTTTCGACAGGAAGCAACATCAGCGTCGGATCATAATGACTGAGCCATTTCTTACGGTCATCAGCTTGTTTCTTGTTAAAGGCGAGATTCATCGACTCATCGGTTTTCTCATCCCATTCGTATTGGATTTCATGAAGATCACGGAACCACTCACGTGCCTCAGCAGGCGTAGAGGTACCCAATCCTTTGTAGTATTTGAGTTTCCATCCACCCATTGTATCTTTGAGTCCCTGAGCATCTTTCCATTGAATAAACTCGGGAATGGAGTAGAAGGAGAGAACGGATTTGCCTTTGGATGCCTTGAGAATGGGAGTGAGCAAGGTACACAGGAATCCAGTCAGCATCAGACCTGGCCACTCCGCATGAAACAGATTCATCAGAAGTCCCTTGATATGAGAGCCATCATGATCCTGATCCGCCATAATCATGACGCGTCCATAACGGAGTTCTGTGATACTCTTGTATTGTTTTCCTTGCTCCAAGCCCAGAATCTTCTTAATCGCCGTAAGTTCCTCATTCGCATTGAACTTCTGAATGGTGATGTCACGGACATTGAGAAGTTTACCACGAAGAGGGAAGACGCCCCACAGTTCGCGTCCCACTTCTTTCAGACCTGAGATGGCAGAGGTCGCAGCTGAATCTCCCTCCGTCAGAATCAAGGTACAATCCTTCGATTTAGCAGTACCTGCCATAAGGGCGTCTTCTAGTTTAACAATACCACGAATGGTAGAGCGTTTCTTTCCATCGGTTTTCTTAACATCGCGAAGCGTCTTTGCCTCAAGAATGTATCGGGCTTCTTCCAAGAGTCCTAGTTTTCCAAGGGCGTCAATGAGTTTACCCGAATACTCAGGGCGAGAACCGAATTCAGCTGCAGGAGTGGTGAGGAATTCTTTGCTTTGAGAGTCAAAGCTGGGATTGACGATGGTGGAATTGAGGAAGAGGACAACGGAGTTCTTGAGTTGTCCTGGTTTGATCTCTACCTTCTTTTTCTTGGCAAATTCGCAGAAGTCGGTGAGCACTTTTCGGCTCACATTCTCCACATGTTTGCCACCTTTCTTGGTGTGAATGCCATTGACGAAGGAGATGTGTTTGTCCTCAGGCAGTTCTTCTTCATCCGAATACAGGTGACTGGCAAGAATGGCGCCGACTTCCCAGCGGGGTCCGCAATTCTCATAGGCGAAACCGGTCATGCCATCGCGAAGGAATAACTTGATGAACTTCTCAAAGGTATTGGAGGCAACCACTGTGCCGTTCCAGGTGACGCGCACGTCTTTGCCAACGAGCGAAGCGAGTTCCATGACACGTGTGTGAAAGCAGGTAATCATGTCGGTAATAATGCCTGAGTCATCAAAGGCGCCAGCAAAGCGAGTTCGATCAGGGAGAAAGGTAATTTTCACAGCACCCTTTGCACCCTTGTACGCTTTGATAATGGGTTTTTCAACTTTGAACATGTTGTCGTACCATGATTGAGTGTATTGTTTTCCTGAATGGGGGTTCTTGATGTCGACGGTAAAGAGTTTGCTCAAAATATTTCCGACTTTCGAACCGTACCCGTTCTTACCGCCGACGATTTTCTCCTCACTTTTGTCGTAGTTACTGGAGGTGAGAAGATGTCCAAAGATCATTTCGGGAATCATGACTTTCTGTTCCGCATCCATATCGATGGTGATGCCGTCACCATCATTTTCGATAGAGAGAATGGTATCACCTTCGCCGTTGGAAGAGACAGTAATGTCGATGTGTTTGACGGGGGTCATGCCAGCGGTCACGGTGGAACGCACGTATTCGTCGCGGGCATTGACAATGATTTCATCAAAGATTTTGTAGAGACCTGGATTGAAGTTCACTTTGCGCCAGACCATTTTACCAGAGGTGGCATCATAGAGCCAACGAGTTTCTTCATTGGTCTTGGTGCTGCCGACATAGGTATCAGGAAGCTCCAGAATGTGCTGGTGATGCGTGTGCTTCTTGTAGGTACGAGCAGCCATGGATATGGATATATTGTTCTGTTTAGATTGCGTTCTGCTGATGAATAAGCGATTCGACTAGTCAATTTTATGAAATGTAGGAATATGATAAAATTGAATATGCGAGGTAGGGATAATAATGAGCAAAGGATGAATCAGGTAGATAGAAAGAAATTGTCTTCTCAGCTTCTTACGAATCTTGATGTAACGTCTTGTGTTTATTTACTTATTAAAGGTGCTGCGAAAAGTGTGTATGATGATCCTATAATGACAAAAAGAAATCAAACATGTGCGTATCCGATTGGTACACCTGCTACCAATCGACAACAGATAGGTGTGATAACAACACGGTATTGGATGGAGTATCATCCAGATGATATTGTGATAGTGGGTGGGATGGCGGTGGCATTATATGATGCGTTAATACAACAAAATACACTTGCGTGTGGGATTCAATCATTACCTTATGTAAATAATAATACATCCGATATTGATATGGTGTGGTATCCTCGTATTACGGATACCGAATCAGGTGTTAGCTATGATGTTATCACAATGCGTTCTCCAGCAATGGAGGAGCATGTGATGCGATTGGAAGAGGAGATGAAGCGAGCCATTCAAGATAATTCGATCGTTAGGGACAACATCGTATATATCATTAAAAATAAAATACAACATGTTGAATCAGTACAGTTAATGGTGGAAAAATCGAATACTGGATTGTTAGCGGGAGCACATAAAATATTGATTGTTTGTATTCTGACTTACACTGATCATACAACGATCACATTTGAATTATGTGATCTATCCATTCATGATGGCGGTTCTTCTCAAATCACACAAAAAGAAGATGGTAGTCTGATCTTAGTACCCATGTACTATGATCCGATATATTGTTCACCATTCTATCAACTCATCACGATTCATACTCCCCTTCATATAGGTATAAGTGTACCAAATGTTCTAAGCATGATAAAACAGCAACTATTAGCATTTCAAAATCTGCTACATAAATCGTCTGATAAATATATCATTTATTATAAGCGAATTCGATATCTTCAAATGATTATTACGCTTCAAAATAGATATCCTATTGTAAAAATATGGGGAACACCTACAGAAAAAGTAGAAATATTACACACAGTGATCGATGATATGATACAGTCTATCATAAAGGGATATTCAAATCAGGAAGAACTATGTAAGATAGTAGAACAGAATCATTCATCTTGGCAGTATGTGCCGATAGTAGAACTATCTAAAAAGAAATATACTCTACCTAGTACCATAACATATCGAATTAGAAGGAGTGATTATATGACCATTCATCTGAATGATGAGTTGAAATCATTCATTGAAAATACCGAAATAGGTAAATACTATCATATCTTATCTACCATTACATATGGGAATGAAGAATATAAAAGAGCGTATGATCAGTTAAATAGAATAAAGCGACTCATACATGATATCCATGATAGCATGTATGATAAAGTAGAAAAACGAATCATTACTGAAGCCAAATTGGAACCATTGCGGAGTTTATTACAAAAAGAATCGGTGTAAGGCACTAAAATAATAACCGTATTTTTAATCCAATAAATTAAATCTTTTCAACAGAAACATTCATACTTTTTGCAAAATATTGAACAAGGTCATCATTACGATAATCGTGGATGTATTTGATCTGTTTAATTCCAGCGGCTAGTAAGATACGACAGCAGATAATACAAGGATAATGCGTAATGTATGCGGTACATCCATTACAGGAGACGCCTCGTTTAGCACAATCGGAAATGGCGTTTTGTTCGGCGTGAACCGTAGCTTGTTCGTGTCCTTCTCGCAAAATGGCGCGATGTTCGCATCCAGGCAGATAACCGTTATATCCTTGACTGATAATACGGTTATCTTTGACAAATAAGCATCCTACATGAAGACGGACACATGGACTTCGTTTGGCAGTGACTTGAACAATTTCTTTAAAATAAGAATCCCATGACAGTCGATCAATGGATATTCGCTGCTCATGTTTCTGTAAAGAAAGCTCTAAGTCTTCGTCCCAATAGTGTTGGTGCTCCGCCATATAGAATAGAATAAGGGTATACTCTTAAATTGTTTTGTGTAAGTAGAAGATGTCTCGTAGAACACATAGACGGGGACATAGTAAAAAGCGCCGTAAAGGCGGTGCAGCAACAGCCTATCCATTACACTATTTTGGAGCAAAAGAACCATTTGCAGCAGATGCAGGACGTAACTTATTACCCATCCCTCTAGATGGCATGGGCGTTAGACCCCGTATTGGAGGTAAACGATCTCGTAAACGAAAAGGTGGATTTTACCCATCCGTCATGGGAGACTTTACATTATCTGCCTCAAAATACATTGTACCTATGGCATTATATGCTGGATACAAAATGATGAGAAAGAGCAAGTCGGCAAGAAGAACCCGAAGACGTTAAGTGCGTTTCATATCCAATTAGTGCCTATTCCGGATGACCGGAAGATGGAAGTGATTCGATAGATCAGTAGTCTAAAGCCAGACTGGAGAAGTAAACACAATGAGTCTCGCACAAGGTTCTCGCCCAAACGCGAATGGAAATTTGTTTGAAATCCGTACCGTACAATCGGCTGCCTTCCGAACCCTGATTGAAGCCCTCAAGGAAATCCTAACAGAAGCCAATCTGGAGTTTGATTCCACAGGTATTAAGGTAATTGATGTCGATGAGACCCATACTGTTCTTACGTATTTGCGTCTCCATGCCGATCGATTTGAGTATTTCTATTGTGCTGCCAAGTATGTGCTTGGCATTAATATGATTTACTTGTTCAAATTGATTAAGACCCTGTCTAACAGTGATAGTTTGACGCTATTTCTACCAGCGTCCAATCCGAACAAGTTGGGTATCCGTGCGGAGAATGCAGAGAAGGGTACAACGAATACGTGGATGATGAAGCTTTTTGATACGAATGTGGAGAACATTGAATTTCCGAGCATTCAGTTTACGTCCATCATTCATATGCCGTCCACCGATTTCCAGAAGATTTGCCGTGATTTTAATGCGTTGGCGGAAAAACTAGAGATTACCAGTTCGAACTCGGATCTCATTTTCCGTTGTGTGGGAGATTTTGTGGATGGAGAGACGGTGATTATGTCAAACAATCAGGGAGGGATTGATGTGGAGCGAACGACGAATGAGATTGTACAGGGTATTTTTGAGCTGAAGTATCTTGTTCTGTTTACGAAGTGTACGAATTTGTGCACGAGCACACAGATTCATTTGAAGAATGACTATCCGCTGGTTCTGCGATATATGGTGGCAAATTTGGGAGAGGTGCGTCTGGTGTTAGCGCCGCAGAAGCAGAAGACGGATATGACAGGTCGTGCGCAGAAGGTGTAATTGATTTGTTACAATCCGATTTTATTATCAAACAATAAAATCGGATTTTGATGGCTGCGTACGCAGCTACACTATACGGTATTCTAGACTAGAATGTATCCGGCTATGAGAACCCTATCGATGTCAATTGTGCGTATATTAAAAATATGAGGTTTATATCGGCAATATGTGTTACGATTTTTT
>CAZYEM010000140.1:0-1078 GCA_964646395.1 uncultured Bacteroides sp. | reverse complement strand
AATCAGGTGGTCGTAGACGTCGAACCCGTCGCAATCGTCGTAAGGCACGCAAGGGTAAGTCTCGTCGTTCTCGTAAATAAATGAAGTGTAATCCTATCCAATTAGGATCGACGGGTGCGACGCTTGCATTTTTTACTGCGCTTTGAGCGTTTTGTTTTTCTTTGTCCGCCCATGTTGGGTGAGCTGATGGGTCTGATACACTTAAATGGCGAATATCGATAATAATTTTTAGGTTTAGTATCATCTTTAAATTCATTCCTTAGATTAGCAATATTTTTATTTTTTACTTTTTCATATAAGCAACATATAAAAGATTCCCATTCTATCTCATTTGTTTTCACATTTTGGGAATCATTAATTTTTAATATATATTGTTTATTATCCTTCATATGTATGTTTAAATCATTTACACGTACATTCATAGATTGCATGTCAGCAAATAATAATTGTTTCCATTGTTTCTTATTTGAAAGAAATGTAAATGCTTTGTCAAAGATACCTTCAGGTTCTCCTGTAAATAGTATTCCATCCTGATATACGATGACTAACGTAGGTTTAAAAGTTGGACTGCCTCCTGATTTCGGTATCGATCCTGTGTTTTTTATAATTTTAAATCTGTCACCGTGAAATTCTAATATTTTTGGGTCTAATTTGTATTCAACTCCATCAACCTTAATCAAATTATCAATAATATCAGATGTATGAGGATAGGATGAATTCATTATATTATATGATAATAAAATAATTATCTTATAATAAAATAAATATTATTTTCAATATCGTATTTATTTTATATAAATTAGCAAGATACTATCCTACATTTTCTTCTGAACGAAGGGTGTATAAATGATGTCGCCTTCACGAATGGTGCTAAATGTGGTATTGAGATCGGATGGTTTATGAAAGGTAGCTGCGTTATTATTCCACGCTTTAATAATATTAAATCCACGCTTGGGACTAATCGAAAGTCCATTGATTTGATTGGCGGGATCGGTAAGATGATCCAACATAACCGCAATGATATGATTAACGTAAATGTCAGGGGCATCGGCAGACTGACAGCGAAAAGAATAGCATC
>CAZYEM010000139.1:1994-10786 GCA_964646395.1 uncultured Bacteroides sp. | reverse complement strand
CACTGTTGGGTACCTATCCGTAAGAGTATTTGTCCATACCCAACACTGTTGGGTAGCTATCCGTAAGAGTATTTGCCTATACCCAACACTGTTGGGTAGCTATCCGTAAGGTTATTTTTACTTATCCGGTAACGGTGGGTAAAAATCATAACTATTTTTCAATCTTATTTATACTCCCGAATCACCATCCACCTCCACCATAGAACTGTTTCCTGATGAAGGAATAGAAATTCCAAAAGCTACACTAGGAAGATTTTTTGTTAAATTAATTCACTGACTAAAATATTTTATTACTTTTACAATAAATTTAAAACATTAACAAAATGAAAAAACCAATTACAAAAATCAGTTTTATAGTTATTATGTTATGTGTAGTAATACTTGCAGTAAATTGCAAAAAGGATGATCCCACTACTACACAACCCAATAACAATAATCCTATTGAAAACACAACCAATTATGCTATTTATGAAGGTATAAAAATTCCTTTTTCAAATTCAGTAGTTATTAAAGTAGAAGATTTTTTCTATCAACAGGGTAATGTTAATGAATTTAATGTATGCCTCACTTCACAAACAGTTAAATACAACGTTACCCATGATGTTTTTGAAGGAACAGGAAGTGGTGTTATAATAAGTTTTCTTTCAAAAAATAAAACATATTTTCAGGCAACTGATTATACTGTAAATGTACAATCAGGTCCGATAATACAAGGCACCTTTAAATTAAATTATCATGTCAATAGAAATTTTTTCATGGGTTCAGGTGGGCAAAATATTTACTGTATTTCAGGAACAGGTTCTGTAACATTAAACATAAATACATATGAAATAATTTTGGATTGCAAAACCAGTGACAACAAAGATATAAAGGTATATTACAAAGGAAACTTAAATATGTACATTAGTGATCATACGGTTATGGTTAAATAAATTATTAAATGTATTATAAACCAAAGCCGATAGTCATCCAACTATCGGCTTTTTTAAATTATGCCATCTATTAAAAAATTCTTCCCACCGGATACACATTCAGCCTTTTATCCCAGTAAGGCGATTTGCTGTAAAACCAGTTAAGGATAAGTCGTGAATCTTTGGCAAATTCAGCATCAGTTGCTTTCTTAAGTTCAAATTCTTTTTTAAGCTCCGGATTATCAAGCATCATTTGTCGGGCCATGGTTTCCATTACATAAGATTCGGTATATTCTTTCTGCTCAAAAATGGCATTGAAAAACCCCCACGAAACAAAGGAACCGTTTGCTTTGGGTTCCAGCATATATGCAATAATTTTAGAAGTAGCCTGATTCATCGGAATAATATGAGAACCTGCCATATAAGTTCTTTCTTCTTCAAACGGCTCCATATCGAATGAAATAAGTTGTTGCCTGCCTTCATAAGAAGTGTTTTGCATTTTCACATTAGTAAAGCGATAAGATTGCACTTTAATGGTTTTAGGTTCTTTCAACTCTTCGGTTTTTATGCCATGTAATTTTATCCGATTGATAATATCCGCCCATTCAGGACCAATAATATAAGCTTTTGGAAGCAATGCAGAATCTGTTGCATATACTGTGTTGAAATATGGAATTTTGAAAGTTACAGGTTTAGTATTGTCATATTTAAACCATTCTCCACCTGTCAGATCACTCGTTTCAACGGTATATTCCACACCCAGATAATCCGTCATAACACTGTCGGTTGTGGAGTTTTTAAAATTCATTGCGAATGGTTTTTTACGAAACTCTTCACTCGAACAATAATCATCAGCATCATGTATAAGTTTCTGAAGATTTTGATATTCAACATTAAGGATTCTCAATGTATTTTCTATCATTTTATAAGTACCTTCTACTCTGGTTCTGTAATCCTTAAGCATGTGAGTTTCGATTAATAAACCCGGACGGTTGCGGACAATAGTATAACCCTGAGAAAGCATAGGTGGGGAAGCACCGCTTCTTAGTCCGCTTCTGGGATCGTGCCAGTTTCGAAACATTACATAAGGGAAAATAAGATTTCCGCTTTTTGCCATCATTGGTGTTATCTGATTCAGATATACATTTTTCTGCCAGTTAGCCAGTTTTCGTTCAGAATTCCCATTAGTTTCCAATCCATAAGTTATTACATACTGATAATCAGCTCCATCGGTAGTATGGCAATCGATAAAAAACTCGGGTAACCATTCATTGAAAAGTTTCAGCCAATCTTTTGTTTCCTTTGCATCAGCTTTTAAAAAATCACGGTTCATATTCAGATTATTGGCAGTAGTTCGCCAACCCATTTCTATAGGTCCGTTCTGATTGATACGGTTGTATTTTCCAAAGCGTTCATGACCGTCCACATTTACTATTGGAATAAATAAAATGGTAACATGATTAAGCAAAGCAGCCATTTGAGGTTTAGTAATCAAATCTCTTAAAAGTGTAAAACCGGCATCTTTACCCTCCGGTTCGCCGGCATGAATACAAGCCTGAATCAACAATACCGCATTGCCTGATTTACGAACTGCTTCGGCAGTAAAATTCCTTTTCTTATCAACAATAAGCAAAGGCAATTCCCTAAGTTGAGCACTTATGCCAAAGTTCTGATATTTTATCCATTCCGAAGCATTATCGAGCTTAATGCAATATTCAATGGTTTCTGCATAGCGGGGAGTTTCCTTAAATCCCGACTTTTCGTATAAGGTAATTAAATCTGCTTTTTGAGCTGATAAAGAAAATGATACTACTAAAAAGAAACTAAATAAGAATGTCTTTTTCATAAGAAATAAAAAAATAACTGAAAAAATAGTTGGTAAAATTAATAAATTTCCCAACTTTGCAGGCTTAAAAATTCTAAAGGGTTTGTTAATGAATATTTATAACACTATAGCTGAAATACAGGAATATGTTCAGCATTGTCATCAAAATCAGTTGAAAATCGGTTTTGTACCAACTATGGGAGCATTGCATCAAGGACATTTATCTCTAGTTGAAAAAGCTAAAACCGAGAACGATATTGTAGTTGCCAGTATTTTTGTTAATCCTATACAATTTAATAATAAGGAAGATTTACTAAAATATCCGCGAACGCTTGAAAAAGATGCTGCCATGTTGCAACGTGTTGGTTGCGATGCTATTTTTGCTCCTTCTGAAAATGAAATGTATCCCGAACCCGATTCAACAGTTTATGAATTTGGAAGTTTGGCCGAAGTGATGGAAGGCAAATTCCGTCCCGGACATTTTAATGGTGTGGCTGTTGTTGTAAAAAGGTTATTTGATATTTTACAACCTGACAATGCCTATTTTGGAGAAAAAGATTATCAGCAATTACAGATAATTAAATCACTGGTAAAGCAAAAAAACATTCCTGTAAATATTATCCCTTGTCCAATTGTTAGGGAAACTGACGGATTGGCAATGAGTTCGCGTAATATGCGATTAACGGAAGAGGAAAGAAAAATAGCTCCTTTTATCTATAAAACTCTTTTACAGGCAAAAGAAAAAACAAATCAGCTAAATCCTGAAGAACTTATGCATTGGGTTATAGATGAGATAAAATCTCAGCCTTTACTGACTTCCGAATATTTTGAAATTGCTGATGCAACTACATTATTACCAATTTCGAACTGGGCTGAATGCAAACACGCAATAGGTTGTATTGCAGTATTTCTGGGAAGTGTAAGGTTAATTGATAATATTGGGTTGAAATAATAAACAATCAAAATATAATTAGTTATTGGTGTTAATTACTAATCAAGAAAAAAACTTATTCCCAAATATGGATTGAGAAAGCTATCAACAGGCTCTTTTATTTTGTTTATTCTCAGCACATAACTCAAACCGGCAGTTAATGAAAAATAGTATGATAAATCATAAGCTACTCCTATTCTTGGAATTAGTAAGAATCCAAAATTAAATTCGTCAGTACTTGAAGTAGCAATACTATTCGTATATTTCGTATTTTTATAAGAATTTAAAACAATATTTGCTCCAAGTCCTAAAGTTGGAGATATTGGTTTATCAAATATTCTGACATCGGAATAGGAACCAAAAACGTATTCTTTAAATTCTTCATATTTGAAATAGGAAGATAAGATGGGCATACCTGATTGATTCAATTCATAAACATTTTTGGTGTCAAATATTCTATAACCGAATGAAAAATAACTAATAAACATATCTTCCTGTTTTGAAGTAAAATATCCTAATTCAATACCATAGCCTGTTTTCAGAATTGTTTTAATTTCTGATAAAGGCATCAGGGTTGTTAATTGTACTCCAATTTGACCTTTTACTGAAAAAAAAGAAATCAAAATAAGTGTAATTAATATTTTCCTTTTCATTGGTGTTAATTTTATTATGTTGGTTATAATATTTTCCCCAATCTTTTCAATTCCCAGAAACACTTGGCTGTTGCATTTATATCGGCAGCAGCATTATGAGCTTCTTCAAAATGGTAGTTGAAAAGTTTGAAATGTAATTCTGATAATTTAGGCCATTTATATCCATACGGACCGCTTATAGCACAGAAGTTGGTGCTAGTTTGCATCGTACAGATTTTCTTTTTCGGAGCAACACTATCAGCCATTTTATGTCTCAAAAATTCTGCTCCAACTATTTTTTTTTTAAAACTTATATTATGAGCAACGAGAAAGTTTGCTTCGTGTATTAATTCATTGAATTCCTGCAAAACACCAAGTATCGGTTTGCCTTCAGCTAAAGCTTTTTCCGTTGTAATTCCATGAATTCGCGAAGCTTCAGCCGGAATTGTAAAGCCAATAGGTTTAATAATATGATCGCCACCAGAAATCATTTTCCCATTGTTATCATAAAGCAAATAAGCCAGCTGAACCATTCGTGGCCAGTTATTTAAATCTGCTACAGGTGCTTTCCAACTTCTTGGAAGTCCTGTTGTTTCTGTGTCGAAGAATAAATACATATTTATTTGAAAAATCTTGGTTACTACTTATGGATATTTTACAAAAATAAGGCTTTTTTAATAAATACAATTAATAATATGATATTCAATCTTCAGAAAATATCTATTTAGGAAATCATATCCTCAGTTTGATAAAAAGAGTGAAAAATAAAATTATAGAACAAAAACTATTAAAAAAGTTTAAAAAATATTTATTATAATACAGCATATCAATACTATAATCAATTTAAAACAAAAATATAACAGTTGATTTTGCAATTATACTATTAAAATTGATTAATTTTGCAAAGTCATGCAAATAGAAGTTTTAAAATCAAAAATACATAGAGCTATTATCACAGTAGCCGACATCAATTATATAGGAAGCATTACCATTGATGAAGACTTGATGGATGCTGTAAATTTAATTGAAAATGAACGCGTTCATATATATAACATTAATAATGGCGAACGTTTCGATACTTATGTAATAAAAGGAGAAAGAAGCTCAGGAGTTATTGGTATTAATGGTGCTGCTGCCCGTAAAGTTGCTGTAGGCGATTTAATAATTATAGTTTCTTATGCCCGTATGGATTTTGAAGAGGCTAAAGTATTTTCTCCTAGTATTATATTTCCTCAAAATAACAAAGTTTAAGCTAATTTTAATCTTTTCTGACTTAACTAACTCATTAGATGAAGAAAAAAATACTGTTAATACTAAAATTTGCTTTCTTTCTTGGATTAGGTTTCTTTTTTATATGGTGGTTTCAACGAAAACTTACTATTTCCGAAAAACTCGAAATTTCAAATTCATTTCAGTCAGCAAATTATCTGTGGGTTATTATTGCCTTTATTCCTGGAATTTTAAGTCATCTCAGTCGTGCTGTTAGGTGGAGAATGCTCCTAAAACCAATGGGTTATCACCCTCAGTTGAAAACAACTTTTGCAGCTGTTATGATTGGGTATTTTGCTAATCTTGCTTTTCCACGTTTGGGTGAAGTAATGCGATGTGGAATTTTGCATAAATATGAGAAAATACCGGTAAGTAAGTCTTTTGGTACAGTAATTACCGAAAGAACTATAGATATGATTATTTTCTTTTTACTGTTTGTATTTGCATTTATCATTGAATTTCACAACCTTAAAGATTACATCTACGATAATGTAATGATAAAATTTGCAGATAAATTTACCAATATTAATATTACTGGATTTTTGTTTCTAACAATTGTTGGCTTTTTTTTAATTACAGCAGTTATTTTCTTTATCTTTAGAAAAAGAATTTCTAAATCGAAAGTATATTTGAAAATAGTAGTTTTCTTATTGGGTTTTACCGAAGGAATAAAATCTTTGTCAAAAATAGAAAAACCATATTGGTTTATATTTCATTCATTATTTATTTGGTTCAACTACTTTATGATGACATGGATGATTTTCTTTTGTTTTGATCAAACAGTATCATTAGGTTTAAGTGTTGCTTTATCTGCTTTAGTTTTAGGATCTTTTGCAATGATGCTTGTACCAGGTGGAATTGGAATTTATCCTGTTATTATTTCCCAAACCCTAATGATATTTTCAATTGCTAAAACTACAGGCTATGCATTAGGTTGGATAGCATGGTCATCACAAACATTCTTAATTATCTTATTTGGAATTATTTCTCTTGCCATTTTACCATTAATAAAAAAGAAGCATAATGCAAAAATTTGAAATCATACAAAAAAAGATATTACAAGAGTTACAATTGCAGCAAATGCTTGCTTACTGGCATTTTAAGGATTTTAAAATTGTGTTTACCAATGGTTGTTTTGATATTTTGCATGCCGGACATGTTGAGTATCTTGCAAAAGGAGCTTCAGAAGGTGATATTTTAATAATAGGTTTAAATTCCGATGATTCGGTTAAAAGGTTAAAAGGTAACAATCGACCTATTAACAATCAGGATGCCAGAGCAATGGTTTTGGCTTCATTAAGTTTTGTGAATGCAATAGTTATTTTCGATGAAGATACTCCGTATAATCTTATTAATAATATTCAGCCCGATATTTTGATTAAAGGTAGTGATTATAAACCAGAAGATATTGTAGGATATGATATTTTAAAAGCGAAAGGTGGCGAAGTAAAAACTATCGATTTGGTTCCAGGCTACTCAACAACATCTATTGAAAATAAAATCATTCAGAATTTTATTGAAAATAAATAGCTTTTTTTCAGCTTTTTTTTTGCTGATACTTTATTTCTTCATATTTTTGAAGAATTATACCTGTTATCTTAATTTTAAGGTATTTTTTATTAACTTAATTTAAATAAACAAATGAAAAAAATTATTATTTATGTTTTAGCTGCATTTTCATTATTTGGTAATGCTTATTCTCAAAAAAAGTCAAAATCTGTTGATATTATTTCCGGTGAGGAAATAAAAGAATCAAGAAGCAGTAATCTGGAAAGTATCATTGGATACGACGAAACCGGTATTTATGTTTTAAAAACTGAAGGTGGAGGTATGTTTTCTTCAGAAGCCAGTTTTATTGAACATTTTGACAATAAAATGAATCAAACTAAATCTGAAGAAGTTATTATTACAGACAAAAAGGGTGATGAAAGATTTTTTGAATCTTTTGTATATATGAGTAATACAATTTATCTATTTTCGTCAACAGAAGATAAAAAGAGTGATTTTGTAGAGCTTTATGCACAAACAGTAAATAAAAAGACTTTAAGACCTAATAATGATGCTAGAAAAATTGCTAAAATTGATTATAGCCAAAAGGGAAATAATTCATTTGGCGATTTTGCATTTGAGATTTCTAAAGATGAATCAAAAATATTGATTCACTATCTGTTACCTGCAAAGAAAAAGGAAAAGGAAAAAATTGCCTTAATAGTAATGGATAAAGATCTTAATTTGGTTTGGGAAAAGAAATGTACATTACCTTATACCGAAGATTTATTTCATGATGAAAGATACAAAATTGATAACGAAGGTAATGCTTATATTTTAGGATTGGTTTATAAGGAAAAAGCAGTTTCTAAACGTAAAGGGAAACCAAATTTTAAATATCAGCTTATTTCTTATAAATCAAATGGAACCGTTTATAATGAATATCCAATTGAATTGCCAGGGAAATTTATTACAGATATGCAAATTGCCATTAACGATAAAAACGATATTATATGTGCCGGGTTTTACTCAAATGTTGGAACTTTCAGTGTTAATGGAAGTTATTATATGTATATAGATGGTCAGAATGGTGATATTTCCCGTAAGAATTTCAAGGAATTTGATATTGATTTTATCACACAAAATATGACAGAGAGAGAAGCTGAAAGAACAAAAAAGAAAGAAAGTAAAGGTAAGGATGTTGAATTATTCGAGTATGATCTGGATGATTTGGTAATTCGTGATGATGGAGGAGTTATTTTGATTGGTGAACAGTTTTATATTAATGTTTATACGACAACATATACAAATTCAAACGGAACTACAAGTTCAACAACAACATATCACTACTATTACAATGATATTGTAGTGATTAACATAAATCCAGATGGTGTAATAGATTGGGCAAAGAAAATCCCAAAATATCAGGAATCTATTAATGACGGAGGAACTTATTCTTCTTATGCACTTGGATTTCTGGATGATAAACTGTTTTTTCTGTTTAACGATAATCCAAAAAACTTAACCAATACTGGTGATGGAAAATTGAAAAATTACAATCCAAACAGAGAATCAATTGTTGCATTGGTAGTTATGGAAAATGATGGAAATTTTAAAAAAGAGGCATTATATAAGATGAAAAGGTCAGATATTCTGATTAGACCTAAATTAAGCCAACAAGTTACCGATTCGGAAATGATACTTTTTGGCAAGAAAGGAAAGATGCAGCAATTTAC
>CAZYEM010000139.1:0-1894 GCA_964646395.1 uncultured Bacteroides sp. | reverse complement strand
ATTATAATCAGGAATTCCGTATTGATACTCAGAATAATGAATTAAACCGTGTTTTGGGAGGAGGGTTGGTTCCAGGTTCCCTAATTTTAGTTGGAGGAGAACCAGGAATAGGTAAATCAACGTTGATGTTACAAGTTGCATTAGATATAAAAAGCTGCAAAGTTTTATATGTAAGTGGTGAAGAAAGTGAGCAGCAGATAAAAATGCGTGCCGAAAGAATTAGTTCTGGCAATAATCAATGTTATGTACTTACGGAAACTTCAACACAACAGATTTTTCAACAGATTGCTGAAATTTCACCTGATTTGGTAATTATAGATTCTATACAAACTTTACAAACGAATATAATAGACTCGTCAGCTGGCAGTATTTCCCAAATTAAAGAGTGTGCAGCCGAAATGCAACGTTATGCTAAGCTAACCGGAACACCAGTATTTTTGATAGGTCATATTACAAAAGATGGAAATCTGGCAGGGCCTAAATTATTGGAACATATGGTTGATACTGTATTACAATTTGAAGGAGACAGAAATTATGGCTACAGAATATTACGTTCTGTTAAAAATCGTTTTGGTTCTACATCAGAATTAGGAATTTATGAAATGCAGGGTAGTGGATTGCGTGAAGTTTCAAATCCATCTGAAATTCTTTTGTCGCAAAGAGATGAAAACTTAAGTGGAACTGCAATTTCCGCAACAATAGAAGGTATGCGTCCAATGTTAATTGAAACACAAGCATTGGTAAGTTCTGCTGCTTATGGCACGCCTCAGCGTTCAGCAACAGGATTCGAAACAAAAAGGTTGGGAATGTTATTAGCAGTTTTGGAAAAAAGAAACGGTTTCAGATTGGGTGTAAAAGATGTTTTTCTTAATATTGCAGGTGGAATAAGAGTTGATGATCCAGCTATTGATTTAGCGGTAATATGTGCTATTTTATCATCCAATGAAGATATTGCAATAAATCCGAATGATTGTTTTGCAGCAGAAGTAGGACTTTCAGGCGAAATAAGGCCAGTAAACCGCATTGAACAAAGAATAGCTGAAGCAGATAAATTAGGTTTTGAAAGAATTTTTATTTCGAAATATAATACTAAAGGCTTGGAAAAGATGAAGTTTAATATTGAAATAATAGCAGTTTCAAATGTTGAACAAGTCTTTAGTAAATTATTTGGATAATTCTAAAATGATAGAAATCATTACTTTATTCTTTTTTAACAAAAAACGATTAACAATAGTTTGTTGATAACAATATAATTTGTAATTTTGCCCCCTTGAAAAAAAATTATAAGCTTTGGAAAGTTTAAAGCAATACATATTACATATCAGTGGTTTAGGTTTAGGAGAGCATAAATATCATTACAAAATTGAAAGTGATTTTTTTGCAGCTTTTGAAAATATCGAATTTGAGCAAGCCTCAATAGATGTTGAACTTACTCTTGAAAAACAAGAAAGAATGCTGATACTTAATTTTGATATTAAAGGTGATATCAATGTTATGTGTGATAGATGTCTTGATAATTTTGATTATCCTTTAGATGGAAAAGAAAGATTAATTGTTAAACTTGGACAAGCTTGGGAAGAAGAAAATGAAGAAGTATTAGTAATTTCGGAATATGAACATCAATTAGATATTTCGAGCTATATATACGACTTTATTATCCTGATGTTACCCATAAGGAAAATACATCCGGAGGACGAAAATGGGAAAAGCGATTGCAATCCCGAAATGTTAAAGAAAATAGAAGACCATACAGAACATAAACCTGATTCACGTTGGGAAAGTTTAAAAGGGTTAATAACTGATAATTAAAACAATAACAATAAATAAAATAAAGCTATATGCCACATCCTAAACATAGATTCTCAAAACAGAGAACAGCAAAAAGAAGAACACA
>CAZYEM010000138.1:0-10805 GCA_964646395.1 uncultured Bacteroides sp. | reverse complement strand
TTAAGAGGTGTAAAAGAAATGAAACCACGCTGGAAAAGAGTTTTATCTGAAACTTCTGATTGTTTGGGTGAAGCTGTTGGACAACTTTACGTTGAAAAATATTTTCCACCTGAAGCTAAAAAACGCATGACTGTATTGGTTGGTAATTTGAAAGAAGCTTTAAAAGACCGTATTCTGAATTTGAAATGGATGAGTGAAGTAACTAAAAAAGAAGCTATTGAAAAATTAAAAAGAATAAATGTTAAAGTAGGTTATCCTGATAAATGGATTGATTATTCAAATTTGACGATTGCAAAGAATTCATATTTTGAAAATGTTATAAATGCAAGCCGGTTTACTTTTTCACGCGAATTGGCTAAAATAGGAAAGCCAGTTGATCGTAATGAATGGGGAATGACACCTCAGACAATAAATGCTTATTATAGTCCGAATATGAATGAAATTGTATTTCCTGCTGGTATTTTACAACCTCCTTTCTTTTTTATGAATGCAGATGATGCTGTTAATTATGGAGCTATCGGAGCTATAATCGGACATGAAATGACTCATGGTTTTGATGATCAGGGACGTCAATACGACAAAGATGGAAACTTAAATGATTGGTGGATTAAAGAAGATATTATAAATTTCGGACATCAAACAAAAGTATTGGTAGATCAATATAATGCTTTTTTAATTCTTGATTCATTGCATATCAACGGTGAATTAACATTAGGCGAAAACATTGCTGATATTGGTGGTGTAACTGTTGCTTTAGCTGCATTGCATAAAGCATTAAAGGGTAAAGAAGACAATAAAATTGACGGATTTAATCCGGTTCAGCGTTTTTTCCTATCTTATGCTCAGGTTTGGAGAGGAAATATAAGAGTTGAGGAGTTAATGAGTCGTTTGAAAGAAGATGTACATTCACCAGCAGTTGCCAGAGTAAACGCTATTGTTTATAATATTCCGGAATTTTATAAAGCATTCGATATTAAAGAAACCGATAAACTTTTTATACATGAATCGAAAAGAGCAGTTATTTGGTAAATTTAAAATTTAGATAAAAAGAAAGCCTGTTTTTAAAGAATTCAGGCTTTCTTTTTATTTATAGTTTTTTTTGTATTTGCAAAAACTTCCCAAAAATAATGAAAAAGATAAATTTAATCCTTCTAAGTTTTTTCCATTATAAAGTAAAATTTGATCTCCATTTTGATTCAGATATTGTTTTGAAAAACCATGAATAAATTTTACACCTGCTCCAAAATTCAATTTCAGCCAATTAGTAACATAGATTTCTGTATCAAAAGATGGGTTAATAACAATTACTTCATCCCTATAATTATTATAAACAATTACGAGTTGTGGGTTATACATAAAAATTGCACCATAACCTAATTTTAAAGTACTTGAAAAAGAAATGTTTTTTAATCGAGTATTTTTGAATCCAAAGTAAAGTCCTCCATTAGAAAAACTGATATTGTAATTTGAAATATCGGCATTGTTGTTAAAATCAGAAGATTTCAACTCAGACATCAACCCCATGCCATAGATTCCGAAATATGCTTTATCATTGATTTGTAAAGCACCTCCAATTCCGCATGATGTATAGTTGCTTTGTTTAGTATAAGTTATTTCAGTAATTGTGAATATGATACCGGATTTTTTTTTATTACAAAGACTATCAATTGGTTTATCGTTAAAATTTTGAGTAAAGCTAAGTTTACTTAAAAATAGAAAAAAAAGTATAATTAATATTCTAAATTGCAATTATTGTAAAATTTAAAAATTCACTACAAAAGTAGTAAATTTGAACTGCAAAAATAGGTTTCTGCCTAATCTTTAAAATTAATATCGGTATGTTCTCCATCGCAAAATGGCTTTTTCTTTGATGCTCCACATCGGCATAATGCAATACCATCATCGCAAATAATCTCATTACCATCATTATCAATTACTTTAAATGATCCATCAATCAAATATGGTCCATCCTGTAATATTGTAATTAGTGTTTTTGGTTCTTCCTTTTTTGATTCCATAGGTGTTTCATTTAATTCAAAATACAAGGCTTTCGTAGGACAACGCTTTACGGTTTTGATAATCTCTTCATTGGATGCACCTTTCATATCTATCCATGGTCGATGCCCTGGCTTGAAAACATTTGGTAAACTCCTGAAGCAAATTGCTGCGTGATTGCATAAATCGGGTTCCCAAAATACAGTTACTTCACCATTAGTATAACTTTTTTTAACAGGATCCATTTTAATTGTTTTTTAATTAAAAATCTATTAATTCTTTTATTCCCTGATATATTTTTTCCATATCAGGCAAAATCGCTTTTTCCAGTATCCTATTAAAACCTACAGGGGTAAAGGGTGACCCAATTCTTTTTACAGGTGCATCCAGATAATGAAAAGCTTCTTCGGTTATCATAGCTGAAATTTCTGCTCCAAAACCTGAAAAGACCTTGTCTTCATGAACAACAATTACCCTGTTGGTTTTCTTTACTGATTGCAAAATACATTCCTTGTCTAAAGGAATAATGGAGCGTATATCAATAACTTCAACTGTTTTATTTGTTTCAGACTCAATTCTTTCAGCAGCTTTAATAGCCATGTGAGTTGTATTTCCATAAGTAACGATGGTAATATCAGAACCTTCTTTTCTGATTCTGGCTTTGCCGAAAGGTACTTCAAAATCGTCTGGTATAAATGTTTCAGCAGAAGGATCATTATATAAAGCCTTGGGTTCCAAAAATAAAGTAGGACCTTTCGAACGCATAGCAGTACGTAACAAACCCGCAGCATCATCGGCAAAGGAAGGATATACGATGCGAATACCCGGGAAAGTTGATAAAGCACTTTCTGTTGATTGTGAATGATATAAGCCACCTCCAATATATCCACCTGAAGCTAATCTAATTACCACATTTGGTGAAAATTTACCATTTGTACGCCAATATTCGTGTGTCATTTCAACGTATTGTTCCATTGCAGGCCAAAAGTAATCGGCAAATTCAGCACCTTCAATTACTATTCTGATTTTATCATTAAAACGACTCATTCCGTTTGCTGTTCCAACTATAAAATCTTCGGCAATAGGAGCGTTAAAAACTCTTTCTTTGCCAAATTCCTGTTGCATTCCTTTGGTTACGTTAAAAATTCCACCCTTATCCTTATTGGCAACATCTTGTCCCCATATAAATGTATCGGGATTATGTCTGAATTCAGCTTTTAAAGTTTCATTTAGTCCTTGAATGAATTTTTTCTTTTCACCAGTATTCAACTTATGATTTCCATCTGGATATTTTTTAGAAACATAAGGCTCAGGTATTATAAAATCATAAATGCTTTCCGGTTTTGGATCTGGTGCTGAAATGGCTTTTTTATGGGCTGCAGATACTACTTTTTTGGTTTCAGCATCAATTTCATCTAATTCTTCTTGGGTAAATTTACCGGAATGAATTAATTGTTTTTGAAATCGTAATAATGGATCAGCTGCTTTTGTGCATTGTAATTCATTTTCATCGCGATACAACTCATGTTTATCAGAATTTGAATGTGAACCTATTCTTACACAACTTGCGTGAACAATAACTGGTTCCTGATTTTCAATGGCGTGATTTTTTGCTTCTGTCATTGCATTCATCGAATCGAAAACATTTTTTCCATCGCAATAAATAATTTTAAGATTCTTAAATCCTGAAAAATTTGCTGCAGCTTTTGAATTTGCAGTCTGATCTTTTTTAGGAACAGAAATTCCAAATCTATTATCCTGAAAAACAAATATTACAGGAAGTTTCTCGTTGGAAGCTCCGTTAATGGCTTCATAAACATAACCTTCCGATGTTGAGGATTCGCCTTGAGAACTGATGGCAACTGATTTTGCATTGTATTTTTTTATTCCTCTTGCAACACCCACGGCATGTAAAGTATGGTTACCAGTTGCAGAAGAAACATTATGAATATTCCATTCGGGTTTTGCAAAATGATTAGACATGTGACGTCCTGCACTTCCAACATCAGTCGCTTTTGAAATCCCATTTAAAATAATTTCTTCAGCAGTTAAACCAGCAGAAAGTGTGGTTAGCATATCTCTGTAATAAGGAAACAAATGATCAACTTCCTTTTCAAAAACTTGTCCAATAGCTAATTGTATGCCATCATGACCTGCATATGGTGCATGATACGACCAGCCTAAAGCTTGTTTCAGATAATTGGGTGCTTTTTCGTCTAATTTTCTTCCTAATAACATTAAATAATACCAATGCTTAAGTGTCTCTTTATCTGTTGAATTGATTGAATATTTTTTAAATTCCATTTTAGTTGTCAATATAATTTAAGCTACAAACAAAAATAATAGCGTCTTTGTTCAAAGAAAAGAGATTAGAGGAATTCTGAAAATTAGATTTATTGATGAGAATAAGATTTTAAAAGCCACAGTCCTGATGCATCGGGATAAGGTTAATATTGAAGTTCATCGAGGAAAAAGAAATTTTTGTAGTCCATATTAGGAGTTTATTCAATATTTAATAAGTTATTTACTAATAACCCAATTTGTTTGAAAAATTCTGTTTACATATTATTATTCTCTTATTATAATTACACTTCCATCATCTTTCAGTTTAATGATTTTTGAATTTTTGGCAACTTTTACTAAATCCTGTCCATATTTTACAATATAATCAACCTGATATTTAAGCTCTTCAGAGATATTCTTATAATTCGTAGCAGAAGGCTCACCTGAGAAATTAGCTGAAGTTGAAACAATGGGAACTCCACAAGTTTTTAATAATTCATAGCAAAACTCATTTTTGGGAATTCTGATTGCAACCGAACCATCAGATGCAATTACTTTAGAAGCTAAATTTATAGCATTTTGATATATAACTGTTATCGGGCGATTTTCATTTCTTAATTCATTAAAATTAAAAACGGGGATTTCAGTTGCATATTTTGAAATATCAGTATAATCTTTCATTAATACAATCATACTTTTATTGGAATCTCTTTTTTTTATCTTGAAAATTTTTTCAACTGAATCTGAATTAGTTGCATCACATCCTATACCCCATATTGTATCAGTAGGATAAAGAATAACTCCTCCTTTATTAATTATTGCAGCAGCCAATTTCACTTGTTCTATTAATAATTTTTTATTATTCACCTAATCTTTTTGTTAGTTCTTTAATATCAATATTGTATGCGCATTTAAAATGTTTCTCAGGGCATTCATTATAACCATGTAAACCACATGGTCGACAACTAAGTTTTTCTTTTATTTCAACAATAATAGCATCATCACATTGGGGACCAAAACCAAAATCGCTCACTGTTGAGCAAAAAATTGCAGTAAGCTTTGCATTCATTGCCGAAGCTAAATGTAATGGAGATGAATCGTTTACATAATTCATAGCAGCATCTTTCAGTAAAGCAGCTGATTGTAGTAAATTTAATTTTCCGGCAAGATTTAATGATTTTAAATGACCCGATTCTTTAATAATTTCTTCGCAAAGTGGAAAATCGTTTTTTGCACCTAAGAAATAGATTGTTAGATATTTATCTGAAGTTTTAATAAATTCAATCCATTTTTCTTTTGGAAATTGCTTTGTTTTCCATAGAGATGCTGGAGCAATACAGATATATTTATTTGTTTTAAATTGAGAAGTAAATGCGTAATCATTATGTGATGGATATAATTTGATTTTATATTGTTTTTTACTTGGAAAAGTATCTAATAAAGTCATATTTCTTTCTACTTCATGAATTCCTTTATATTTTTTCCCAATTTTATGTTTAATCTTTTGAGTAAAAAACAATGAAAACGGATTTTTATCAAACCCGATTGTTGTTTTTGCTCCAGAAAATGCAGTTATAAAGCCACTTGAAGCAAACCTTTGTAAATTAACTACCAAATCATATTTTTCGTTTCTAATGGTTTTAAAAATCGCTAACAAATTATTATACTTATTATCTTTTTTATTCCATATCAGTAAGTTATTTAAATAAGGATGAGAAGTAAATAAACTTTCATTTCCATTTTTTATCAATAAATCCAATGATGAATCTGGGAACAAATCATGCAATTTTTCTAATAACGGAGTAGCTAGAATAACATCTCCAATAGAAGCTGTTTGAATTATTAAAATTTTTTTCATTAAATATATTCTTAAGAAGAAAGTTTAATTGTTGAATATCAAAAAATTAGTTATAATAATTAAAAATAATAAAAAAATAATATTTCTATTTAATATTTTTGAACTATTTTTGAAAAATAGAGTTCAAAATTAAGAAAAAAAACAATATACAAAATACAACAAATAAAATCCTAACAATGAAAACCTTATATTTTATTCGTCATGCAAAATCATCATGGGATTTTCCACAACTTTCAGATGATGAGAGACCATTAACAGAAAGTGGGATTAAAAGATCGAAAAAACTAGGCATTTATTTAAAAGAGAATGAGGTATTACCCGAAATTATTATTTCAAGTCATGCCAACAGAGCATTTCATACTGCTCAGATTATTGCAAAAAAAATTAATTTTCCTGTAAAAAATATTAAGGTTGAACGAAGTATCTATAGTTCTGGAATCGATAATATTTTTTCAGTAATTTTCGGCATTTCAGATGATTATAATAGTGTAATGTTATTTGGTCATAATCCTACATTTACAAACTTAGCAAATTATTTTTTAAATGATAAAATTGAGAATCTGCCAACATCAGGTTATGTTTGTCTGGAATTCGAAACGAATCATTGGAATGAAATTGTAAATTCAAAGGTTAAAAATAGTAATGTAATTTTTCCGAAAAAACTCTAAATTAAAATGCCATATTCGAAAAATAAATATTATAACAGAGAAATCAGCTGGTTGCATTTCAATGAACGGGTTTTGCAAGAGGCTAATGATCCTTCTACTCCTTTATTGGAAAGATTGATTTTTCTGGGTATTTATTCAAACAATCAAGATGAATTTTTTAGAATAAGAGTTGCAACATTAAACAGAATATTAAAACTGCAAGGGAATAATTATCAGGATGTAAACGATAATAATCCTCAAAAAACACTTAAGGAAATAAATTTAAAAATAGGTGTTTTACAAAATGAATTTTACGAAACGTATGAAAGAATAAAAAAAGAGCTTTCCCTCGAAAATATATTTATAATTAATGAGTTAGAACTTAATGAAGAGCAAGGCTATTTTGTAAAAAAATATTTCAGGGAAGAAGTCAGGCAGCACTTATTTCCTATAATGCTCGATCAGTTTTTTAACTTTGCTAATTTACGTGATAAATCTATTTATTTAGCAATAGACTTAAAAATTAGCAAAAAGCAAATGATAGAAAGTTATGCTCTTATCGAAATTCCAACATACAGAATTCCAAGATTTTTGATATTACCTGATAAAAATGATAATAAAAAACACATTATTTTACTTGATGATGTTATAAGGTATTGTTTATCAGATATATTTTCTATTTTTGGTTATGATACTTTCGAAGCTTATACGATAAAATTTACAAAGGATGCAGAATTAGATATTGATAATGACGTTTCAAAGAGTTTTCTGGAAAAAATAAGTGATAGTATAAAACAACGTAAAAGAGGAGTAACTGTTCGTTTTATATATGATGAAAATATACCTTCCGTTCTATTGAATTTACTTGTTAAAAAATTCAATATTAAAAAGAAAGATACACTTAAGAAAGGTGGAAAATATCACAATTTTAAAGATTTTATGGATTTTCCATTAGATTTGGGTGCAGACTATTTAAGATATGAGGAACAAGTAAAACTTTATACCAAAGATCTTTCCACGAACAAAAGGGTTTTGGATAGTATTAAAAAAGAGGATATTATGCTTCATTATCCTTATCAGACTTTTCAATATACCATTGATTTATTAAGGGAAGCTTCAATTGATCCTGCTGTTCGTTCAATAAAAATGACAATTTACAGAGCTGCAAAGGATTCGAGAGTAATTAATGCACTTATAAATGCAGCAAGAAACGGTAAGGATGTTACTGTTTATCTTGAATTACAGGCACGTTTTGATGAAGAAGCCAATATATATTGGGCTGGAAAATTACAAGAGGAAGGTGTAAAGGTTATTCAAAATATTCCGGGTTATAAAGTTCATTGTAAGTTAATATTAATAAGACGAAAAGAAAATAATTTAAATGTCTATTATGCAGCTATTGGTACCGGAAACCTTAATGAAATAACAGCAAAGATTTATGTTGATGAACATTTATTAACAGCTAATAAAAAGATAGTTTCCGATGTTAATAAAGTTTTTCATCTTTTTGAAGCAAAATACAATCAGCCTGATTTTGAATGTTTAATTGTTTCTCCTTTTAAAACACGTAATTTTTTTATACATCTTATTGATAATGAAATAAGAAATGCAAAAAAAGGAAAACCAGCTTGGATAACTATCAAGCTAAATAATGTAGTTGATGATAAAATAATAAACAAACTTTATGAAGCTAGTCAGGCAAATGTCAAAATTAAAATGATTGTAAGAGGTATCTGTGTTTTAATACCACAAATACCGGGAATAAGCGAAAATATTGAAGTTATAAGTATAGTTGACAGATACCTGGAACATTCCAGAATTTTTGTCTTTTGCAATAATAATGACGAAAAATATTTTATAGGTTCAGCAGATTGGATGCAACGGAATTTTGATCATCGAATTGAAGTAACTGCTCCAATTTATAGTAAAAAAATTCAGGCTGATTTGAAAAAAATACTTGAAATTCAACTTAGAGACAATGTAAAAGCAAGATGTCTCAATGGGAATATTCCAAATACTTATAAAAAAGATGAAAATGCTGAAAAAATAAGAGCACAAATAGAAATTTACAAATATTTAAAAGAAAAACACTCATAATTAATATGTTATTCGCTTCAATAGATATAGGTTCAAACGCAGTAAGATTGCTTTTTGCAAATGTTTATCTAACTGATTTAAATTATCCCACAGCTTCCAAAGCTACATTGGTAAGAATTCCATTACGTTTAGGGGAAGATGTTTTTAAAAAAGGGAAAATTAGTGAAGAGAGAGTTGAAAAACTAATAAAAACAATTGAAGCTTTTAAACTGTTGATTGATGTATATCAACCAATTGCTTATGAAGCATGTGCTACCGCTGCGATGCGTGAAGCTTCCAATAAAATTGATATTATTGAAAGAATTAAAATAAAAACAGATTTGGATGTAAGAATTATTGATGGTTTGGAAGAAGCTTTCATTATAAGATCATCCAATAATTTAAACTTCAGTAATGATTTTAATACAACAATGTATGTTGATGTTGGAGGTGGAAGTACCGAAATTTCAATTCTTCAAAATCATAAGTTTATAAATTGTAATTCATTTAATATAGGAACAGTACGTATATTAAATAAGAAAGTTGAAGAACAAAGCTGGAACGAAATGAAGGATTGGCTATCTCAATTTAAAAGTGATTTCGGAAGAATTAATTGTGTTGGTACTGGAGGCAATATTAATAGATTAACTAAGCTTTATGGTGATCAGCTGGAAAATAAGATAAACTTTTTACAGCTGAAATTTGCCTATAAACAATTAAAATCAATTCCATTAAAGGAAAGAATTGAAAAAATGGGATTAAGACCAGACAGAGCTGATGTTATTGTTCCTGCTGCTAAAATATTTTTAACCATAATGAAATCATCTGGTATAGAAACAATTATTGCTCCAAAAGTTGGATTGGCTGATGGTTTGATTTATAAGTTATATGAAAAATATAAGATGATTAAGTAGTGTAATCCATTTTTAATTATTTTTATTTCTTGAACTGAAATTTAAAATTCTCATTTTTATTTTCATATTTAATAACAAAGACCTATTGAATTTTTAATTTCCAACAGGTCTAAAAATTTGGATGTTAGTAAGTTAAAAATAATTGAAATTTACTTAACTATCATTAGTTTTTTAGTTGCAATTATTTGATTTTCATCAATAATCTGTATAAAATAACTGCCATTATTTAATTGGTTTATAGGGAGTTGAATTGAATGATTTCCTTTATCTAGTATAGAAATTGGCAGATTTGCTACTTTTTCTCCTAAAATGTTGAATATTTGAATTTTAATTTTAGACTTTTTAAGTAATTTCAATGTTAAAGAAGTGAAATCTTTAGCAGGATTAGGGTAAATTTTCAACAAGGATGTATGTTCTGATTCATTATTTTCGTTCAAACCACTTAAACATGTTGCAGGAATACCACCACGTCCGGTTATAACACCAATTAAATAAGCTGCATCGGCAATTGGCCAGATATCTTGCTCAATTATTGTTTTGTCAGGTGCAATTAAAATTACAGTAGGAAAAGCAGTAATTCCATAAGTTGTATTTATTGCAGTTCCTCCACCTTCAACTCCACTAATACTAGGACAATGAATTCCATAAGTATCATCAAATTGAGATACCTGTGTATTGTTGTCTCCTCTATCGATGGAAAGGAAAATAACATTACTCGAGTTACAGCCAAAATGTTCATAAGCTCCTTGTATTTTGGGAGCAGTTTGCTGACATGGACCACAAGTAGTATAAAAGAAATCAATTAAGACATATTTCCCAGCATTAAGATAGCTGAATAAATTATGTGATTGACCATGAATATCTGTTGCAGTAAAATCAACTGCTGTAGTTAAAGGACATTGAGCTTTTATATTAACACTTATAAAAGCCCATAAAATAATAATGTAAATTTTTTTCATTTTTTTTGTTTATTAATTATTCAACAAATGTAAATAATGTTTTTCAATTAAAAGTATCAGATAGATATTTATT
>CAZYEM010000137.1:0-10957 GCA_964646395.1 uncultured Bacteroides sp. | reverse complement strand
TAAACTTCCAATGGAATTTGCAGTTGAAGCACAAAAATTATTATCAATCAGCTTAGAAGGTAGTGTTGGTTAATATTAATCTTCTAAAATCGTTAATCGTTATTCTAAAATATATTAATTTGCGATAAACGAATTTAGAAAATGTAAAAAATAAAAATCACATTATCAACAATATAAAGACTTGTAAAAATAATTATAAATTATAAGTTATGTATGATGAATGATTTACAAAGTAATTTTTAAACTTTCAACTTTATAACTTTAAAAACTTACATATATGTTACTCAATATAAAAAACTTACACGCTTCCATTAATGGAAAAGAAATTTTAAAAGGCGTTAATCTGGAAGTAAACAAAGGTGAAGTTCATGCAATTATGGGACCGAATGGAACTGGAAAAAGCACCTTGGCTTCGGTAATTGCCGGACGTGAAGTATTTGATGTTACCGAAGGTGATATCCTTTATAACGGTAAAAGTTTGCTTGAAATGTCAATAGATGCTCGAGCCTGCGAAGGAATATTCCTTGGGTTTCAGTATCCTGTTGAAATACCAGGTGTTAGTATGACTAATTTTATGCGGACTGCGGTTAATGAACAGCGTAAATATCATGGATTGGATCCTATTCCATCAGGAGAATTTCTTAGAATGATGGAAGAAAAGAAAAAAATGGTTGAGATTACAGCAAAATTAACCAATCGTTCTGTAAATGAAGGATTTTCCGGTGGAGAAAAAAAGAAAAATGAAATATTTCAAATGGCCATGCTGAATCCAACTTTATCAATTCTGGATGAAACCGATTCAGGTCTTGATATTGATGCTTTGCGTATTGTAGCAAATGGAGTTAACAAACTTCGCAGTCCTGAAAATGCAACTGTAGTAATTACTCATTATCAAAGACTTTTGGATTATATTGTTCCTGATTTTGTTCATGTACTTTTCGAAGGTCGTATTGTAAAATCAGGAGGCAAAGAACTTGCACTTGAGCTTGAAAATAAAGGTTACGAATGGATTAAAGAAAGTTTGTAATACAGTTCGTAAAGTTGTAACGTTCAAAAAGTTTATAAAGTTAATTGTGGTTTCATAAAACTACTTTATTTTAAAGAATTGAATAATGAGAACAGAAAATACAGGATTTCCATTAAGCGATAAACTTATCAATGATTTTGAAGTTTATCTGCCTGATATTAAAAGGAATGATACTAATGAAATATTAAATCTCAGAAAAGAAGCTTTTGCTGAATTTCAGAAGCAAGGCTTGCCAACCCAAGCTTTAGAAGATTGGCGAAATACCAACCTTACCGATGTCTATAATGAATTTTACAATCACTATTATCAAACGCCCGAAAAGATTGATGATATTGAAAAGATTTTCCAATGCAATGTACCTCATTTGAATACATTGATGCTAGCCATGCTTAACGGCTGGTATGTGTCGAAAGGAGATAATCTGACAAAACTTTCCAATGGAGTTATTTACGGAAGTATTGCTTCGGCTATGAATGAAAATCCTGAAATAATTAAAAAACATTATGGAAAATATGCCGATAATACAAAAAATGGATTTACTGCCATCAATACGGCTCTGTCTATGGATGGGTTTTTTATCTATATTCCTGAAAATGTTGAAGTAAAACAACCAATTCAGATTGTAAATATTATTCATCATGAACAAAATATCTGTTTACAAACACGAAATTTAATTATTTTAGAAAAAAACAGCAAACTCACGTTAATTCATTGTGACGACTCATATAACCATCAAAAAAGTTTAAGTAATACCGTATCTGAAATTTATATTGGCGAAAATGCAAGTTTCGACCATTATAAAATGCAAAACGTAAATAATGCTTCTACATTAATCAATTCCAGCTTTTTTCATCTGGAACGAAATTCCCGAATCAGTAGTAACGGATTGAGTTTGAATGGTGGAATCCTTAAAAATGATAATTATGTGAAAATGAATGGAGAGGGTTGCGAAACAAATATTTACGGCTTGTATTTAATGGACAGAAAGCAACATATTGACAATTTGGTTTTTGTAGAACATTTATATCCTAATTGCTACAGCAATGAACTTTATAAAGGGATAATGGACGATAACGCTTCCGGAGTTTTCAATGGTCATGTTATTGTTCATAAAGACGCTCAAAAAACCAATGCTTTCCAAAAAAACAAGAATATTTTACTAACGGATAAAGCAAAGGTAAATACAAAACCATTTCTGGAGATTTATGCCGATGACGTAAAATGCAGTCATGGAGCAACTGTTGGTCAATTAGATACTGAAGCTATGTTCTACATTCGTTCAAGAGGAGTAAGTGAACATAATGCTAGAATGTTGTTAATGTATGCCTTTACAGATGAAATAATACAAAAAATTACGGTAGAACCATTACGATATCGTGTTGAAGATATGGTTAAAAAACGTCTCCGCGGCGAATTATCTGTTTGCGACCAATGTGTTTTGCATTGCAGCCATCCGGAAAAAGAATTTAATTTCGAAATTGATATGACAAAAATATAACTTTCAGTAATTTGATTATTATTTAATAACAATAAGAGTAATAACCGATATTATAACTGCAACTATTTCAGAAAATATTATTCTTTTTGTTATGCTTAAAAATTGATAATTAAACCATTATACTACTCTAGAGTTATTTTAAAGAATTGAGAAAATGAAGAGGAAAATTCTTTTTATTGACAGCACACATCCGGCTTTGATGGACGAACTGATAAGTAATGGTTTCCAATGCGATTACTTTAAAGATTATCATCGTTCAGATTATCTTACTATCATTCAGGAATATGTAGGAGTTATTATTCGTAGTAAAATACGAATGGATAAAGAAATGCTCGATAAGGCAATCCATTTGAAATTTATTGGCAGAGTGGGAGCCGGTATGGAAAGTATTGATTTGGAATATGCAGCATCAAAAGCAATTGTTTGTTTAAATTCACCCGAGGGAAACAGAGATGCAGTAGGCGAACATGCGATTGGTATGCTTCTTTGTCTGTTTAATAAAATAAAGCAAGCTGATTTACAAATGCGTCAGGGCATTAGGGATAGAGAAGGAAACCGGGGGATTGAAATTAAAGGAAAAACGGTAGGAATTATCGGTTATGGAAATATGGGCAGTGCTTTTGCACAACGTTTAAAGGGATTTGATTGTAATATAATAGCTTATGATAAGTACAAATCAGGTTTTGGGAATGAATTTGTTAAGGAAGTTTCGTTAAAAGAGATATTTATAGAATCTGATATACTGAGTTTTCATGTTCCGTTAACGGATGAAACCAATTATATGTTTGATGAAGCATTTATAAATCAATTTGCCAAAAATTTTTATTTGATAAATACATCACGTGGACAAGTAGTTAAAACCGAAGCATTAGTTACAGGCTTAAAAAATGGAAAAATTAAAGGGGGTTGTCTGGATGTAATAGAATACGAAAATTTTTCTTTTGAAGAAATAAATGTCACTCAATTACCAGAATCATACCAATATCTGATTAAAGCAGAAAATGTACTTCTTTCACCACATATCGCAGGCTGGACTGTTGAGTCGAAATACAAACTGGCTAAAGTATTGGCTGACAAAATTATTCAACTTTATAAATAAATCTATCTATGTTAATTTCACCTTGTGGAGCCTTGTGCGAAGAATGCCCTTTTTATAAAAATCCATGTAAAGGGTGCAGAAATCTTGAAGGGAAAGTATTTTGGTCAGGAGATGCAGCAGAAAACGGTATTTGTCCTATATATGATTGTTCTGTAAACACTAAAGAAGTTGGAAGTTGTGGCAAATGCAGCGAGCTGCCCTGTAAATTATTCTTTGAAATGAAAGATACAAATATATCGGAAGAAGAACATCAGGAATCAATTGTGAAAAGAGCAAAGCTGTTGAGAAGAAATACGGAATAACTAAAAATATGGCTGAACGTATAATTTAAAATTCCTTATAAATTTCATTTTTAACAAGTTCAATTGCAACCTCAACTGGTAATTTTTCTACACTGGCAATAAATTCGAAAATAACTTTAGCCAAAACAGCAGAATCTGCATTTTTTTCAAGATTTAATGATGCATTGTTGATTACATTAATTAAATCATCTTTGGCATTTTTTACTATTTGCCATGCCTGAGAAGAAATATAGAGCTGTTGCGAAAGATTATGTTCATATTCTTCTCTAATAGCTAATATCATAGCTGTTTGCAACTGAAAAACACTCATATTAGGTTCGCTCACTCTAAGCAGCAAACTGCTAGGAGAAATTCTTTCAAGAAATAAAACAATTCTTTCATACGCTTGCAAACGAACAGGTGTAATAAATTGTTGATTGTTCGACTGATTTAACATTTTCATTTCAAGCATCTTTTTCTTATTATCATTTTCAAGAAAGGTTTTTATCAAATAATATGCTGTAAATAAAACAATTAATGATGGCAAAGTATATTTTAAAATTTCAAAAATCTGGTACATGATATTCGTATAAAATTATTTTGCAAACCTACAGGTTTTTTTCCAAAATTAAAACTTGTTTGCAATTTTAATAACGAAATAATTTTAAACTTATTTTTCATTTTTATTTCATCACATTTCGTATATTTGCGAAATACAAATTATTTTCATAAATTCAGTTAAATTTGTAAATTTGTTGCGAGAACTTAGAACAAACTCAATTAAATATTAATTAAACAATTAAAACTACAACTATATTTTGATTGAAAAAACCACACAAATGAAAAAGTTTTTAAATATAATTATATTATTATTAGTTATTTGCACATATTCGAACGCTCAAGATAATACAAAACAACTTAGTTTTGAAAATATAATCAATATAGCAAAATCCCAATCACCAGACGGATTGGTCGCCAGAAACAAATACCTTGGAAGTTACTGGCAATATAGAAGTTACAAAGCTTCATATATGCCAATGTTAACTTTAGATGCTACATTACCCAATATCAACCGTTTAATTTCTAAAATTCCACTTTCTGATGGTCGTGAAATATTTCAGGAACAAAGTTCAGCTGATTATACAATGAAAATGAGTTTATCGAAAACTATTGGCTTAACGGGTGGACAACTGTTTATAAATTCAGGACTCGAACGTCTTGATGTATATAAAGATTCTACAATTACTTCATTCTTATCCAATCCAATAACAATAGGCTACCGTCAGCCAATTTTTAACTATAATCCTTATCGCTGGGAACGCAAGATTGAACCTATCAAATTTGACGAAGCCAAACAAACGTATCTGGAAGATATGGAACAATTATCTATTAAGGCCAGCAATCTTTTTTTCGATTTACTTGATGCACAGATAAGAGCAAGAATTGCGAAGATAAATCAGGCCAATAATGATACTTTATATAAAATTGCTCAGGGAAGATACAATCTGGGAAAAATAGCAGAAAATGAACTTTTGCAACTTGAATTAAGCTTATTGAATTCTAATTTACAACTTGAGCAAACCAAAAATGATGTGGAGGTAAATTTATTCAGATTGAAATCTTTTTTGGGAATAAAGGATAATGAAAAGATAGATCTGCTTATACCTCAGCAAATTCCAAACTTTAAAGTTGAGTCTGGCAAAGCTGTTGCAGAAGCCCGTAATAATAGTTCGGAAGCTTTGTCATTTGAAAGAAAATTACTGGAAGCAAAAAGTTCAGTAAACCGTGCCAAATTGGAAAACCGATTCAATGCTAATTTATATGCATTATATGGCTTAACACAAAGTGCCGTTGAATTTGCAAATGTTTATAAAAATCCTCAGGATCAACAGCAACTTTCATTGGGTTTGCAAATTCCAATTTTAGACTGGGGATTGGCAAAAGCCAAAATTAAAGTGGCAGAGTCAAATGAGGAACTGATTTATACACAAGTAGCACAACAAAAAATAGATTTTGATCAGCAGGTATTGATTAAAGCCATGCAATTCAATATGCAATATAATCAGCTTATGATTGCTTCCAAAGCCGATACCATAGGTTCTAAACGCTTTGAAGTTACTAAAGCCCGCTATATGATAGGAAAAGTTGATATAACCGAACTTAATATTGCGATGACCGAAAAAGACAGAGCTACTCAGGATTATATAGCAGCATTACGTTCATTTTGGAATACCTATTATGAAATTCGGAAGCTAACACTTTTTGATTTTGCCTTAAACAAGCAACTTAACATTGATTTTGATAGTTTGAAGTAACAAAGAAAAAATTACAGTTAAAAGCTATAAAAAATCGTTTCCCTTATCAATATAAATCCATTTTGCTACTTTTCTCATTTTAATTTCTTGCAAAATAGGTAAAAATTACCAATTTTCAATTCACCATTTTTTTATTTTATATCATAAAAAACTTATTTGTTAAATAAAAAAAATGATTTAATAAGCTAATAATCAAAAGAATAAATTTATACAAAAAAATATTACTTAAAAGTTTCTTATGTAAGAAGATTCAATTATAAATTTATTTGTATATTTGATTTTCATTCACAAAAAAAAACTGTTATGGAAAAAAGAGAAGTTAAAATTCACTATGAGATTTATAAATCTACAGAAGAACTTAATAATCAAGACAAAAAATTAATTGAAAGAGCTATTGAAGCAGCACAAAATGCGTATGCACCTTACTCTGGATTTAATGTAGGAGCAGCTATTTTGCTAAACAATGGTGAAATTGTTATTGGAAATAATCAGGAAAATGCTGCATATCCATCTGGTTTATGTGCAGAAAGGGTTGCTATGTTTGCCGCTTCTTCACTTTATCCGGAAGCTGTTATGGAATCTATTGCAATTACTGCATTTTCAAATAAATTTGTAGTTGATTTTCCAATTTCTCCTTGTGGCTCATGCCGTCAGGTAATGTCTGAATATGAAACAAAACAAAAAAAATCGATGAAAGTTATACTAAAGGGAGCTAAAGGAGAAATTCAGATAATTGATAAAATAGCTGATTTATTACCTTTTATGTTTAATGCCAATGATTTGAAACAAAAATAAAATAGTTACATTATTTAATAAATTGCACCATGAAAAAAATATATTTTACAATACTAATTACTTTAATTATTACATGCTCAGCTGTTAGCGATAAAAAAGCTTTTACATTATTTGATAAAACCGGAAATACAGTCAAATACAGTGATTTATTAGAAGCAGCACAATCAGCAGATATCATTTTATTTGGTGAATTGCATGATAATCCTATTTGCCATTGGTTGCAATTGGAATTAACTAAGGATCTTTTTAAAATTAAAGGTAATGATTTGATTATGGGTGCAGAAATGTTTGAAACTGACAATCAATTACTATTGGACGAATATACCTCAGAAAAAATAAAGGAATCCAGTTTTGAAGCTGAAGCCAAATTGTGGAAAAACTATAAAACAGATTATAAACCTTTGGTGAATTTTGCCAGAAAAAATAAATTGAAATTTATAGGAACAAATGTTCCAAGAAGATATGCATCCCTTGTTAGCAAAGGAGGTTTCGAAATTCTTGAATCGTTGGATAAAGAAGCAAAAAAATTAATAGCTCCCTTACCTATAAAATACAATTCTGAATTAAATTGCTACGCAAGCATGACAAAAATGGGAGGAAGCTCAATGAAGGATACCACTCACATTAACCTAAATCTTCCTAAAGCTCAAGCACTTAAAGATGCTACTATGGCTTATTCAATAATTGAAAATCTTAAAAATAATCAATTATTTATCCATTTTAATGGGACCTATCATTCCGATAATTTTGAAAGTATGGTTTGGTACTTAAAAGAAATGAAATCAAAACTGAAAATTTTGACAATTTCAAGTATTGAACAAGAAAATATTTCCACTTTAGAACAAGAAAATCTTAATAAAGCTGATTTTATATTATGTATTCCCAATAACATGACCAAAACATATTAATTTATAACTCATTTACTTATTTTTTTCGCTATAACATATCAATGAGTCTCTTACCATCTTTACAACTGAGAATTTATTTGTTTAGCAGAATTTAAAAATTCATATTATTTGTCATAAACTTATCACAACTTATTGGTTTTAACTATCTAAACAACAATTACATAAATACTTTTAACTGAGTTAATCAGTTGTAATTTAAAATTGTTCTAAATTATTTGTTTAATTAACTAATAGTCTTTAATTTTGCCTAATTAAACGATTCGTATTTAATAAAATACAAAAACGTTACGAATTTCATTATTTAATCTATGATATTAAGCGATTTAATCGAAGGGCAAAGTGGTTTTATCACAAAAGTGAAAGGCAGGGGAGCATTTCGTAAAAGAATCACTGAAATGGGATTTGTAAAAGGCAGAAAAGTTACTGTTATAAAATCAGCTCCACTTAAAGACCCTGTTGAATATCAAATAATGAACTATGAAATTTCACTCCGAAAAAGTGAAGCTGCTCTTATAGAAGTTGTATCTGAAAATGAATTAACAAATATAAATCCAGGTTTTTTAGGTGTTACAGATGAGGAAAAATTAAAAACTTCAGCAAGAGAAAAAGGGAAAGTTATTGATATTGCTTTAGTTGGAAACCCTAACTCAGGAAAAACCTCCTTATTTAATTTTGCCTCTGATTCCAGAGAACATGTTGGAAATTATAGTGGAGTAACAATAGATGCCAAAACAGCCAAGTTCAAATTAGATGGTTATCTTTTTAACCTAACCGATTTACCAGGAACTTATTCAATATCAGCATATACACCAGAAGAACTTTATGTTAGAAAGTTTATTTTCGATCAAGAACCAGATGTGGTCATAAATGTAATTGACCTGTCAAACCTTGAACGTAATCTTTTTTTAACTACTCAACTCATCGATCTGGATATTAAAGTTGTTATAGCTTTAAATATGTACGATGAGTTTGATAAAACCGGAGATGTATTTAACTTTGTCCATTTAGGTAAAATGATTGGAATTCCAATGATTCCTACTGTTGGGTCAAAAGGAAAAGGAATTAATGAACTTTTCAGAAAAGTAATTGATGTGTACGAAGACAAAGAACCTTCTGTTAGGCATATTCATTTAAATTATGGGTTGAATGTTGAAGATTCGATTAAAAATATTCAGGATTATATTAAATTAAATAAAAATTTCACAGACAAAGTATCTTCCCGATTTTTAGCCATTAAACTTATTGAAAAAGATGAGTGGGCTAATTTACTGATTTCGGATTGGGATAGCTATTTTGCAATTGCTGCTGCAGTTGAAAAAGAGATTAAAAAGCTGGAACTTCTATTTGATGAAGATTCAGAAACACTTATTGCCGATGCCCGTTATGGTTTTATAGCCGGTGCCTTAAAAGAAACCTATCATAAAAAAACCAAACTTTCCGACACAAAAACCAATACTTCAAAAATTGATTTTATCCTAACACATAAATTCTGGGGTTATCCCATTTTCATTTTTTTTCTGTGGATAATGTTTCAATCTACATTCAAATTAGGTGAATACCCTGTTTCATGGATAGAACAATTGGTTGGATTTATTGGAAATCAGTTGCAAACTTTATTTCCTGAAGGCATGCTTAAAGATCTGCTAATTAATGGCGTAGTTGATGGAGTTGGAGGTGTGATCGTTTTTCTACCTAATATATTAATCCTCTTCCTGTTTATTTCAATTATGGAAGATACTGGTTATATGGCTCGTGCTGCATTTATTATGGATAAACTTATGCATAAAATAGGTTTGCACGGTAAATCTTTTATTCCACTTATAATGGGTTTTGGGTGTAATGTTCCAGCAATAATGTCAACTCGCACATTAGAAAATAAAAGCGACAGAATATTAACGATACTAATCAATCCTTTTATGTCGTGCAGCGCCCGATTGCCTGTTTACATATTAATAACCAGTGCATTATTTTCAGAATATGCTGGAACAGTTTTGTTTTCAATTTACATGACAGGTATACTGCTGGCTATTATTGTTGCTATTATTTTCAGTAAATTTGTTTTCAACTCAAAGGATGTTCCCTTTGTTATGGAACTTCCTCCTTATCGGATACCAACATTACGTGCAATAACCAAAAATGTTTGGCATAAAAGTGGCCAATATTTAAAGAAAATGGGAGGTGTGATTCTGATAGCATCTATAATTATTTGGGCGTTAGGATATTTCCCCAGAGAAACTGAAAATGAAATAGTATTTCAACAAAAAATTGAAAGAATAAATCAATTTTACAACCACCAAAAATCGTATATTCTCTCCGAAGATAGCTTGTCGCTATTAAATGAGAAAAATAAAGACATAAAAAATATTGAACTTGAAAAGGAAGCCCATCGACAGGAAAATTCTTATATTGGAAGAATTGGTCATTTTATTGAACCTGTTATGCGACCTTTAGGTTTCGATTGGAAAATGAGTATTAGTTTGCTTGCAGGAACTGCAGCAAAAGAAATAGTTGTGAGTACGATGGGTGTTATTTACCAAGCAGATGAAAAAGCAGATGAAAATTCTTCGGCCTTAATTAGTCAGATTAAAAATGAAACATATAAAAGTGGAAGAAAAAAAGGAGAAAAAACTTTTTCACCTTTGGCAGGTATTTCTTTCTTGATATTCGTTTTAATTTACTTCCCTTGTGTTGCTGTTTTTGCTGCAGTTAAAAAAGAAACCGGTGGAATTAAATGGGCTATTTTCCTAGCTTCATACACAACAGCACTTGCCTGGCTTATTTCATTTCTGGTTTTTCAGATTGGAAGTATGTTTTTCTGAACTACTGTGAGGTTCTAAGAATTAGATTTTTTGAGGTGAATTAGATTTAAATAACCGCAATTTACTTATGTAAATGAGAACTTAGTGAAGCGAGATCAAGAACACATTTAAAAAATAAAGGTTCTGTTTAAAAACAATGTGGATAAATAAATAATGCAACAAAACTGTCCGTAGGACTGAATTCTCATAACCACCAATAATATTGGGGTTATGTA
>CAZYEM010000136.1:10293-11023 GCA_964646395.1 uncultured Bacteroides sp. | reverse complement strand
ACAGCATCAAACTCTTCCCTTATATCATAATTTATAATCGAAAAGTCAATTGAATCTTGAAATCCTTTAATTTTTTTATTGAAACTAACACAACCAAAACCAAACTTAATATCTTTAATTGCAATTGAAAAAGAGTCTTTAAGCTCAAAAATAATATCTTTTGGGATAGGCTTATCAGAATTACTTTTTATGATACTTTCGGAGATATCAGTATGATTAAAATCATTGGAAGCAAACAAATCGGGTTCTTCTTCTCTGATATTTGACTTTTCGGTTTCAATAAATTGTAATAATTTGGATGTATTGATGGTTCTGAAGTTAATAAAATCAATATTGGCAAATATTCCGTGATTTATTAATTGGAAATCGGTAAACTCAAATTCTGAATCAAAATAATTCAATACTTCAACAAAGAGCAATATTTGATCGGGATTATATTTGATTACTTTAACAAGCCATGAAACCTGTTTGGTAAACGAATGAATGATGTCAGGCAAATCCAGATTGCATAATGGCAACTCTTTATCTGGTATCAGATATGCTTTTTCGGCCTTAAATGTAAGAATAAGTTCCCAACCAATCATCTTTAACTATTAAAAATTCAAATTTTAAAATAAAACCGCCGGGTAATGTAGAATACTCCGACGGTTTTTAAGATAATTTCTATTTACTTATAATTATATGCATTAAATGAATCATTTTAAATCCATTTAACCAGATTAAAATCCTG
>CAZYEM010000136.1:7683-10283 GCA_964646395.1 uncultured Bacteroides sp. | reverse complement strand
CAGGACCTGGAATTTCTTCATACTGCTTCTGAATAAATCTTTATGCTTTGGAAACATCCTGAACGCATAATCATAAACACCTGCAGAATTTGAAGGAATGCTGCATTTGAAAATCAATATTCCCTTTTCTGATTTTTCAGCAGTCATTTCAACAACAAATAGCGGTTTTTTAACTTCATCGTTTACTTTCTGACCAAACAAAACTTCAATACCTAGTTCTACTCCGGATAATTCGTTTAAGTTCAATACAATTTCAGCTATAAAATTTTCGCCTAGTGATAATGGTTTCAGTGTAGAATCGGGTAAATTAACCTTAATAATTTCGATACTATCCCAACCACGTATCACTTTGCGTTTCCATGCTGAAATATTGCGTGCAAGTAAAAAATTGTCATCAGTTATTAATGTTGAACGAACAAACATTTTATTATAGAATTTTTTGAAATAGTCATCCAACTGACGTTTCATTGTAAACTCAGGTGCAATTTTAGCAATTGTATTTTTTACATAACCTATCCATTTTGCAGGAATTCCAGCTGAATCTTTATCGTAATAGGCAGGAATAATTTCATCTTCAAAAGTAGAATAAATTGTTTCTGCATCAAGTTCGTTCTGGAAATCCTGATTTTCATAAGTCTGTTCCTCTTTCAGTGCCCAACCTGCTTCTGGTTTGTAGCCTTCGGCCCACCAACCATCTAAAACGCTAAAGTTAACGACTCCATTCATAACAGCTTTTTCGCCACTGGTTCCCGAGGCTTCCAATGGACGTGTAGGTGTGTTTAGCCAAATGTCAACGCCACGTATCAGGTACTTAGCAAGTTCAATATCGTAGTTTTCAACGAAAGTGATTTTGCCTATAAATTCAGGCATTCTCGAAATTTCCAGAATACGTTTTATTAAGTCCTGTCCTGCTTTATCATTAGGATGTGCTTTGCCTGCAAAAACAAATTGTACAGGCATTTTAGTATTGTTAACCAAAACAGATAATCTTTCAAGATTTGTAAAAAGCAAATGAGCACGTTTGTAAGTAGCAAATCTTCTTGCAAAACCAATAGTTAAAGCATTGGGATTAAAAGCATCCATCAGCTTAAATATTAGTTTTGGATTATCATTACGACGAGTCATGTCGTCTGTTAATCGAAATCTAAGATAATCAATCAGTTGTTGTTTTTGTTTTAAACGCATATTCCAAACTGTTTCATTAGGAACATCCATTATTTTTTTCCAGAATTCTTCATTCGATTGATCAGTAAGGAATTCTTCACCAAATTCTTTTTTATAGAGTTGTTGCCACGATTTTGAAGTCCAGGTAGGATAATGTACACCATTGGTAACATAGCCAATGTGCAATTCGTCAGGAAAATAGCCAGGGTATAGTTTACTGAACATTTCCTGAGAGACTTTTCCATGAATTTTACTAACTCCATTTACTTCCTGCGAAAGTTTGAAAGCAAGCACACTCATCGAAAATTTCTCATTCAAATTATTATCAACAAAACGTCCAAGATTCATAAACTGTTCCCATGAAATATTCATTTGTTCGGCAAAATGTGGCAAATAAATCCGCATTAAATCTTCGCTGAAAGTATCGTGTCCGGCAGGAACAGGTGTATGAGTAGTGAATAGGGTAGAAGCTCTGACAACTTCAACAGCTTCTTCAAAAGCAAGTTTATCATTCTGAATATATTTTACCATTCTTTCCAGCGTAATAAAAGCGGCATGGCCTTCATTACAATGATAAATTTCAGGATTAATACCAATAGCATCAAGCATTTTAATACCACCAATTCCTAATAAAAGCTCCTGTTTAAGTCTGTTTTCCCAATCACCTCCATAAAGACGATGTGTAACAGAACGATCGATGTCAGAATTATCTTCAATATCAGTATCAAGTAAATACAAAGGAACTCTTCCAACATCAACACGCCATACTTTGGCAAATAATTGTCGTCCTGGAACACCAAATTTTATTTTTAACCATTCGCCATTTGCATCTCTTACGGGAATTAATGGTAACTGTGTAAATTTCTGAGGAGTATAAGTTGCAATCTGATCTCCGGAAATGGCAATATTTTGCTGAAAATAACCGTATCTATATAATAAACCAACGCCAACCATATTAACATTGCAATCACTGGCTTCTTTCAAATAATCTCCAGCCAGCATACCCAATCCACCTGAAAATATTTTCAGCGTATCATGCAATCCAAATTCCATACTGAAATATGCAATCTGATGTTTTGACTTTTCAGTTGCCTGAGCCATATAGGTATCAAACTGATTGGATACTTTTTTGAGTTTCGCTAAGAATTTTTCATTTTTCTCAAGATTTCTCATTGCCTCCATTGATAATGCTTCAATGAGAGCGATAGGATTATATTTAAGCTTTACCCATAGTTGATTATCAATCATTTCGAATAATTCTGATGCTTCATAATTCCATGTCCACCAAAGATTTCTCGACAATTTCTGTAAACTTTCCAACGCTTGAGGAATACTTGGTTTAATAAGAATTTTTTTCCAATCAGGTTTTGTTTCTTTAATTTTCTGAACAGATTGAACAAATTCTTTCTGATGTTTGGTAATATATAATTCTGATC
>CAZYEM010000136.1:0-7673 GCA_964646395.1 uncultured Bacteroides sp. | reverse complement strand
AATAAGTATCGTAGTAATGTTGAATTAAATTTTCCCACAAAGCACTTCTTGAAATATCAAACGATTGCTTTCTGACTTTTGCTATTTCGTCATCATTTTTTATCAAACAAGAAGAAATAGTTTCGTTTATCTGACGAATTACATCTTGATCATTATTATCATTTCTTTCAATTACATTAATACAATTTCCTGTGATAATATGGTCTTTTTTAATCCATAAACCGAAACCAGCTAATGTAGTAGTAATGGTAGGTATATGAAAAGCAAGACTTTCCATTGGAGTATAGCCCCATGGTTCATAGTAGGAAGGAAATACTGACCCATCGAATCCGATAAGAAAATCATAATAATCCATATTAAAAATACCATCATTTCCATTCAGATAAGCTGGTACAAAGAATATTTTTACTTTATCTTCGGGAGTATTTAGTAAGTTATTTTTTAAGATTTGCTTTATTATAGGATCATTGTTCGGATCATATAATCGATGAGTTGTATGTTTTGATAACAGAGGATTGCTAAAATCTGGATTTTTAATTCTATCTAAAAGTTTGAATTTAGGACCAACCTGATGAGCTGGAACTGCAATAACAGCAATAATATTTTTTTCAAGATTTTTGCGTTTGTTAAGTTCGCCCATGGCATCAATAAATAAATCAATACCTTTATTCTTAAATTCATATCTTCCGGAGTTGATAATCATCATACTATCTTCTGCCAAAGGTTGATTTATCAAGGAGCTAAAAACTTGAATTATTTTTTTGCGGGCATCCGTTCTTTTTTTATTAAAATTCTGCTTTGTCGGAACAAATGAATCTTCAAAGCCATTAGGTGTAACAAAATCAACAGATTTGCCAAAAAATTGCTTACATTCGTTATTTGTAATTTCGCTGACAGTTGTAAATCCATCAACTTCAATTGCAGATAATTTTTCGAGTGAATATTTTGAAATTACACCAAATTCTTTAGAAATAATATCTGAATTATAATTATTTAAATTATTGTATAATGGTAAATTATTACTTGCTATACATCTGCCTAAAACTGTTGCATGTGTGGTAAATACTGTTCCGATCTGAGGTACGGATTTTTTAAGATACAATACACCGGTACCAGTCATCCATTCATGAAAATGGGCTATTATTTTATCAAATGAAGTTAAATTATAATCATAAAAACTTTCAATAACCTTAGCAGCTGCATAACCAAATAAAGCTGGTTCTACATAATCCCATTGTCCAGAAAGTGAATCTAATTTATAATGTTCCCAAAACGAAGCAAAAACTTTGTCTTTTTCAGCAAAATAAGGTGTAAAATCTACCAGTATAGCAATAGGATTTCCTGAAATATTCCATCTGCCGATTCTGAATCTCAACCCATTAGCTTCAGCTTCTTCTCTCCATGATTTATAAAGAAACTTATCTTCAATAAACTCAGGATTTGGTGTAGTTTCTTTCCAAACATCAGGTCCGATTAAAATATAATTATCTCGATATTCTTTAACTACACTTTTGGCTTTTGTTGAAATTACGGTTTAAATTCCTCCGATTTTATTACAGACTTCCCAACTGGTTTCAAATATATAGTCTGGTTTCAGTTCTTTCTCTATCATTTTTTATTTTTGTTTATTTTTCCTAAAATATTAGCCAATTCATTTATTTTGAATGGTTTTGAGACAAAGTCGTCCATTCCGGATGCGAGATATTCTTCTTTGTCTTGTTTCATAACATTTGCCGTCATGGCAACAATTCTTATTCCTTTTGATTTATTAATTGCTTCTTCAATTTTTCTGATTTGTCGTGTTGCATCAATGCCGTTCATTATTGGCATTTGAATGTCCATTAAGATCAAATCATATTCATTTGCTAAATATTTTTCAACAGCTATCTCACCATTTTCAGCAATATCAACTCTATGACCCATTTTTTCAAGAGTCATTTTGGCAACCTTCTGATTAATAATATTATCTTCTGCCAATAGAATATTAAATGATTGACCTATTTCATAAAACTGCAGATCAGTTATTTCATTTTCAATTTTTTCAGGAGAATTCCCTTTTCCTAATTCAACAGTAAACCAAAATGCAGAACCTTTTCCCAATTCACTTTCCACTCCAATTTCACCGTTCATTTTTTCTGAAAGTTTTTTCGAAATAGCTAATCCTAATCCGGTTCCGCCATGTTTTCGGGTGGTATAGGAATAAACCTGAGAAAATTCTTTGAATAGTTTTTTTTGTCCTTCTTCAGAAATCCCAATTCCAGTATCAATAACTTTAAAATACAGTTTAATTATATCATTTTTTTCTTCTATTAATGCTACAATCACTTCAACACTACCTTTTTCTGTAAATTTAATTGCATTATTTACTAAGTTTAAAATTATCTGATTCAGCCGGATTGGATCACCTTTAACATATTTAGGTGTTTTAACATCATAGTTTACACTTAAACTAATACCTTTTTCATTCGTTTTTATCTGTAAAATTTTAATGATATCATTCATGTTTTCTATTAAATCAAAATCAATATTTTCCATAGTTAATTGATCTGATTCAATTTTTGATAAATCCAGAATATCATTAATAATTGCTAAAAGGTTATTTGCAGAAATACTAATCAGACTTAAATGTTCTTTCTGTTCATCATTTAATTTTGTAGTTTTTAATATATTGGCCATACCTATGATTCCATTCATGGGTGTTCTTATTTCATGGCTCATATTTGCAAGAAATCTGCTTTTTGATTTTGTTGCTGATTCTGCAATATCTTTTGCTTTAATCAATTCTTTTTCAAATTTTTTCCTTTCAGTAATGTCTCTGATAATAGCCTGAATAGCAGTACCTCCTTCTATATTAATCAAACTTGAGGTTATTTCTACCGGTATATCTTCTCCTTTGTCATTTACTAACAAAGATTCTATTTTAATAGATTGATTTGAATTTGAAAGTTTGTCAAATAATTCAATAAAAGAAAGTTCTCCAAATTTATTATTATCATTTGATTGTATTTTTGAATAATGTATTCCGACCAATTCCTCTTTTCTACGACCCAATAAATATATTGCAGCAGGATTTGCATCAATAATATTACCCGTTTCTACATTTGCAAGTAATATTGCATCAGGAGCTCCTTCAAAAAGGCTTCTGAATCTTTCTTCCCTTTCCTTTAATGACGCTTCAATCCGTTTTCTTTCTATTGCATATCTGATAGATCTGTTTAACAGCGATGAATTTATATCGTTTTTAACTAAATAATCAGCAACTCCATGTTCAAGTGCTTTCTTATCAGTTTCATAATTATCCATTCCTGTTAATAAAATTGAGGGTGTATTTACTCCCATTTTCGTAACCTTATCAATAAAATCGAACCCATTTCTTGTCCCTAGCATATAGTCAACCAAGAATAAATCATACTTATTTATTTCAATTTTATTAATTGCTGTTTCTATTGAAGATGCCCAATCTAAAGTATAATCAACATTATGAATATCTTGTAAAATATCACGAGTTATAATAAAGTCTTCTTCGTCATCTTCAACTAATAGTATTTTTATTGAAATATTTTGGGTTTTCATATCAAAATGTATTTGGTAAACGAACTATTTCAAACCAATAATTTTCGAGAACTTTAATGACATTAACCAATCCATTAAAAGTAACCGGTTTTGTTATAAATGAGTTTGCTCCTAAATTATATGTTTTTAGAACATCCTCTTCTGCATTAGAAGTGGTTAGAATAATTATAGGAATTCTTTTAAAATCAGGATTTTCCTTAATTTCTTTTAAAGCTTCCCTTCCATCCTTTTTGGGCATATTTAAATCTAATAAAATTATTCCAGGTTTAGGTGATTTTATAGGATCAGCAAACTTCCCTTTTCTGTTAAGATAGTCTAATAATTCAACGCCATCTTCAACAAAATATAATTCATTTGCAATTCTACTTTCTGCTAAAGCTTCCCTTGCCAGATATCTGTCATCTGGATCATCTTCTGCCATCAGAATAATAATAGGTTTAATTTCTTTATCCATTTTTTAGTTTTTTTAAAAATTCTATTGTAATTGTACAGCCTTCATTAAGGTTACCTTCTGCATAAATTTTCCCTTTATGTTTTTCAATTATTTTGCTTGCCAATGTTAACCCAATACCGTTTCTGTTACTACCTTCAATTGGTGATAATTGCTGAAAAGGCTGAAATATCAGTTCGTTATACTTTTTCTCAAATCCTACACCATTATCTTTAATCTTAATTACATAATAGTTTTTGTTTTTCTCTCCTTGACAAATTTCAATTTTCAAAGTGATTTCTTTCTTTGCAAAATTAATACAGTTATCTATTATTTGTGTAAATAAAATTTTAATTTGTTTAAAATCACCAGTTATTTCTGGTAAGTTGCTAATAATAATATTTTCTTCACTAAGATGGGTTCTTTTTTCTTTAATAATTGTGTTTATAACACTATTTAAATTTATTGTTTCAAATTTATTTCCTTTTAAATTTATTTCAGAATAAAAAAGTAAACTATTAAGCATTTGCCTCATATTAAGAGAAAAACCTTGAATTTTTCTCAAAATTTCAAGTTCTTCTTTATTTGATTCAACATTTAATTTTGATGATAATCGATCTGAAAAAATAAAGGTTTTTCTTAGTGGTTCTTGTAAATGATGTGAAGCACTAAAAGTTAATTGCTCTAAATCCAAATTTCTTTGTTTTAATATTATTTCATTGTTCTTTAATGTATTAATAAGATTTTGGAAAATTATTATTATTACAATGAATGTAAGAATTGTAAAAAAACTAATCAATCCGGTTTTTCTTAGGACAATATCATAAATAGATGATTTTTTTTCAGAAAAAATTAATCCAAATTTATAACCAAAAATATTTATCGGATAAATACCAGATATAATATCTTCTTTATTATTGTTATAGCTAACATTTTGATTTATTAAATCTTCATAATTTTCTTTTATCGATTTTATAATAATTAAATTGTCACTAAATAAAATATCACTTTCAGAAAAGTTCTGAAAAATTACCTTTCCTTCATTATTAATTAATGATTGAAAATATTGATTATTAACATGGTATTGTTTAAATAGAATTTCAAAATAGTTTACTAGCTCAACTTTTACTTTTATATTTGCAATTACATCATTGCCATCTTTTAAGATTGAAGTATAAATTAGATTATTTGTTGAATCATAATTAACTACATTTTTTATTAAAAATTTATTTTTTAAATTTTCTAAATATGTTTTATTAAAATAATTTTCTGTATTACCATCAAAAATGAATGTATTTCCTTTTCTATCAGTTATTTCTATTGACGATATTAAATCATTATACTTAATAAAGAATTGACGTATTTTTCTGATGGGTTCACTTTGCAAATTTTTATCATTGAATAATTGGTAGAAATCATATTTATTGAAATAAAAATTTAAATCATTTTTTAAATTATTAATGTTATCTTCAACTTGAGTTCCTGTGTATTTAGCTTGTCTTGAAATAATTAGTCCATGAGTTTTTAATTGTTGATTGTAAAAACTTGTGTAGAAAAACACATTTAATGCAATAACAATTAAAGTAATTACAGTTATAAAAATTACTATATTCTTGTAAAATTTCATTTCTTTTAATTAGTCATTTTTATAATATACCATTTGAGTTCATTCAATATTGATACATAAATTATATAATTTTTGTCATCTATTTGAATTTGTTCAAATTTTGATTTGTTATTAATAATTTGTTCAAAAGCAGTTCTTATATTTTTATTTTTATTTTTCAATAAATTAAAATCTTCCTTTTTATAAGTGTCTTGTTTTATTGTTTCAAAATATTTATGATTTTTCAGAGGGGGTAAATTTAATAAATTTATTATTTGCTCATTTGCACTAACAATTACTCCGGAAGCATCAATAATTAAAATATCCTGATTATCTGTTTTAAAATATTTATCAGTAACATTATTAATAGTTACATCAATTCCAGGTACTCCAACTAACTCATTTTTATAGTAAACCGGTGCAATTGCCGATACCATCCATCCTCTTCCGGCAGGATCAATATATGGTTCGTTTACCCAAACAGCTTTTTTCTCCGGATTATGCATTGAATCAGCTAAATAATAAAAATTAAATTCGGGAATATTCATTTTTGGTTCATATTGCGTTAATACGTCGAAAAATGGATATATACGGTTGTAGGCAAATTTGTCATTATAATACAATTGTTCGATAGCAAGCGTTTCTTTTTTAGATCGGATAAAAAATGTATCTAAAGGTTCTGTGAAACAAACAATTTTCATAATTTCATCATTTATAGGTATATATCCTGATACAAAAACGGCGGATTTCCCATCATCTTTCGTTTTATACATTACACCATCTTTAGAAATAGCATATATTTTTTTATCGAAACAAGTAATTTTATCTTGATTTTGATATAAATATACAATAAAATCAGCTAATTTAGAAACTTCATTTCTTATTGGAATAAAGTCGTTATCAATTTTATCAGCTAAATTATTCAATTTTGAAAAATTTTCTTCTTTTTCTTTTTCTGAAACACCGGATTTATTGCAAGAAATAATCAGAAAAGAAAATAGTATTGCTAAATATAAAAGTTTATTATTCATTTGTATCGTTATTTATAAATTATAAAATAAAATTCTCTACATTCTTATTATAATGAAAATCCAAAAGTAAAATATACATTTTCATTGATTGGATTTGTAATAAAGGATGCTTTAATAGGTAAATTAAAAGTAGGTGTGATTTGTATATTCTTTTTTGCAGTAAATCCAATATTCACCAGATTAAATTTATCAGAGTAATAGCTTTCTGTTGGAGTGAAGCCTCCAACAAATTCGCAATCAACATCTTTTAAGGAAAATGAATATCCAAGTTCAATATAGGTTGAATAGTATTTATCTGAAGAATTTGGTTTTGGATCAAAACCATAAATAAAAGTATATATTCCTAAAGAAACAGGAATTTTCTGATTTACATATTTTACACCAGCTTCTATTGTATGAGCTGTACTGGAATTTTTATAATTAAAAAAGCTGTTGTTATTTGTAAGTGAATCATAAGGATAAAAGAAATCAGTTAGTAGTATAGTAAAATTTCCAATGGAATAGCTAGCAAATAAATCAATTTCTGCAAAATCTCCGGTTGTACTCGTAGATGCCCATGAACCTATACTGAAGTTTTTATAACTATAAGTAAATGAAGGTTGAATACTTGGTGTATTTCCAAAGTCAATAGCTCTCCAGATATATCGGTTCACAAAATCTACATTAACTGATATTGAACTGTTTTTAGTTGTTTGAACAGTATCTGTTTGAGATTTTACATTGAAAGATAAAAATACAATAAATACAAATGTTAAAGTAAATGATTTTTTCATGATAAATAATTTTTAATTATTAATTGATTGTTTAATAGGTAATTCTATAATAAAAATACTTCCATCTCCAGGAGTGCTTTTTGCATTGATATTTCCCTTATGTCTTTCAACAATTTTTTTGCAAATTGCCAAACCAATTCCATTTCCTTCGTATTCGCTTCTACCATGCAATCTAATAAAAGGCTTGAAAATATGTTCAGCATATTGGTTTTCAAAACCAATGCCATTATCTTTAATATTTAATATAATTTTATTGTTAT
>CAZYEM010000135.1:0-11045 GCA_964646395.1 uncultured Bacteroides sp. | reverse complement strand
GCCGGTGTGTTAAAATAGCCAACAGCTCCTACAGTCATAGCACCTGTTGAATTAGCATGACCTATTATAGTTGATGTACCGTTTACATATTCATTTTGCTGAATATTTCCTCTGAAAACAATATACTTTAATCTTGTATACGTTGAACCTGATGCTCTAACAATCATTATATTTGTATTCGTATTTGATTTAATAACAAATGGTAAAACTTCGTATGGATCATTTCCAATATTAACCCTATTGAAACCGAAAAGTGATATACCATTTTCATCAGTTAAATAAATATCAAAATCATTAATCGCACCACCTGCAGATCCGGGTTGAGAATAAAACAGATCTTCCCATTGCAGAACTACAGTATATTCTCCAGGTGTAAGTGTAATATTCTGAAAAATATCACCGTTACCAAAATCATGTGCAAGTCCTACTAAACCATTAGGAGCAGGAGCAGGAGCAAAAACAGCCTCATAAGATTGGGTGCCAAAATTACCTGCAGCAGTGAAATAAGAAACGCCTAAAGCAGTAACATCATTGACTGCTTTGGAAACAACTCCATCATAAAAAAATGGTTCTGTCAGGTATGTAATATCGTCACAAATAACATCACAACCAGCAGCTTCAAGCTCCTTTATTCCTAACGCAAAATTCTCAGCACTAAGAAATCCTGTTCGGAAAGCAAGTGTAGCTTTAGGAGCAACATCATGTATAATCTGCAACATGGCTCTTCCTTCATCTGTGCGTGTTCCGTAAGGGTAATCCTTAAGTATCTGGACAGGTATTGTGTCTCCATCCAAATTTCCCTGTCCTGGCAAATCACCGTTCACTATATCTGTATAAGCAGGATTGCCAGCTACTTTATTATAGCTATCGGACAACACACCTACTTTAACTCCATTTCCATCCACACCAAAACTGCTTCTTCCAATATCAGAACGTTGTGCTATATCTCCACGCGTATAGGCTACTCCACGAGACAAAACCGGTAAGTAAACCGGACGTACATAATTAAAAAGAAGCGGATATTGATTCAACATTTGTAAATTGTTTCTTGGAAATTTTCCGGAGAAAATTAATGTTGAATCTCCGTTATAAATGGAATCGGTCATACCTAATAATTGAAGGATAGTACGAGCCGAATCTTCTTTCATCTTTTTTACAATAACTTCTATGTAAACAGAATCACCGGCTAACCACAATATATTTCCAACACTATCCATATTCTGTGGATATGAATATAGCTGACTTAATTCTGGACCTATCAGATCATAGTTTTTTCCATCGGTTGGAGGAGTAAAATATGGAAAAACACAGGTATCTTTTGTTACCTGAACCGTATCACTTGCAAAGCATCCCGTATTTAAATCATAGACCGTAAGAATATATTTCCCAGGAGATGAAACAGTAATTAAGGATTCATCTTCGTGATGTCCAAAAGATACAGTGCTGTCTTCAGCTCTCCATTGATAATAGGGTACTAAAGTTAATGAAATTCCATCAAGATCTGCAATTGGATTAGAACATATTAAAGTAACATCTGATCCTGCATTCACATCAGGGAAAGCAAATACATTAACTGTAGCAGTATCAATGCAGTTATTATCATTTACAAAAGTAATTAAAGTTGACCCCGGCAAAATACCTGTTACCAAACCTGTATCATTTATAGTTGCAACCTCTGGAACTGAAGAAAACCAAGGTCCTTCAGAATGTGCATTACCAGATCCGATCAATAAAGATGTTTCTCCATTACACAAATTCAAATCACCGGTAATTGAAGGCGGTGTTAAAATGTTAATAACCATTTGGTCAGTCATTGTGCATGATCCCGATGTTGCTGTTAAAGTGTAAATTGTTGTTTCTGTTAGTAGTGAATTATTTACAGTGGGATATGAGATTGTACTGTCGCTCAGCCCAATTGTAGGTGACCATCTATAGGTAACACCTGCAACAGAGGCAGTACCTAATTGAGAAATACTATTCTCGCCCGGACAGATCGTATAATCGGGTCCTGCATCGGCAACAAGACTGGAACAATCAATATAGGGAGTATAGTCTACTTTTATTTTATCTTCAACTTTAACGCGGGTTCTACTAAAAAGTGCACCATTAAAATAATAAGAAAATAATGGTGCTTCAATCATTATTGGAAGGATTGGATGGGCTAGTGTTATTGCAGCTTTCGATGCCATTACCGTTCCAAAAAAGTTTTTTGGCGAATATACTCCACCACCCCAAATAAATGATTCAGTCATTGAAGGCGAAGTGCTTCCAGTTCCATGTACTTCCCAGTATATCCTATTGGAAACACCACCATTGAGTAATTGTGTATTTAATGTACTCAATAAAGCATCACCATGTATATAAATTTTAAAATTACCATTTGGCTGATTTTGAAAATCATAATTTAAAATACAATTTTCTCCAAGATTCATTGAATTAAAAACATAAACACCTGGCCCGTTTAATGTCAGGGTTTGACCTGAAACGAAATTTACGGAGCCGTATGATCCGGGAGGAATGGTTTGCGAACTTGTTATGTTAGTATTACCTGCTAAAGGGAAAACAGTTTCATCAGGAAATGTTGGAAGTATAGGAAAATAAGGATTTTGTCCAAATCCATCCAAAGGTGTAGGTCCGGTATATTGACCTGACACTATGAAAACGGGTCCAACAACCCACCCGTCTCCACTTTTTATTATAATGTCTCCATTTACATCTACTCTTTGATTTAAGCTTGATAATGTATCCACAAAGAGTATTGGGTTTGCTTCTGAATAAGAATTTGTCGCAGAAACTCTCCCATTAACTTGGGTATAAGAGGAAAGAATTACTTTTCCTCCACTGAAAATGTCTGCATTTAAGGTTGGTCTTGCTGTGGTTTGAACTAATTTATAGCTTCCAATTATACCACCATTAATAACATCAGATGTTCCGATTATAGAACCACAACCTCCAACGGGTGTTGTGGTGCCCGGACCTCCGTTGCCGGAGAAGATTACATAATTACTCATTTGCGTAAGCTGTGCCTTTGAGATTTGCAAGCACAGCATCAAAATGATAAATACAAAAGTATTTATCAATAAAAAGCGAGAAAAAAGTGCAAGCTGTTTCATGACAAAAAATTGTTAAATAAAAACTAAATTGAAAAACTAACAAAGTTACAGTAATAATTTTCCAATATTTGGAAACACATTGTTAATTATTGTTAATTATATTGTAATTAATACATTATATAACTAATTACAAGAAATATACATAATCAAAAACAATAAAACTATTTACTATAATGTTAGATAACTAAACCCTTTCGATTTAATGTATTTTTAATTTTTAGTTAATATTTATAAATACAGATAGTTAATTATATAAAAACTTTTAGAAATTTTTAAACTGTTATTAGCCTTTGCAATCAAAACACATACAAGAAGCAAATCAGTTAAAGGGTTTCTTAAAATTAGGTTTATTGACACCAATAAGATTTCAAAAGCCACAATCCCGACATATCGGGATAAGAAATTTTAATATTGAAGTTCAACAAAAAAAGTATTTTTAAGAAGTTCCAGATAGATATTACAAAAAAGAAAATCCAAAAGCAGATCAATAAAATTTATTTGGAATATTTTTCCTAAATCCAAATTCAAAAAAACAGAGATTACCTAAAAACAAATAAGGAAACCAACTCAACTATTTTATCGGAACTCACAATATAACATCATACAAACAACTAGTTGCATCAGGATAATATCAAAAATATATTTAATTGGATGTTAGTAAAATTTATAGTATCGTACTATTTCCAATTTAATTTAAAATTTTGTGTAGCAATAGAAGTTTTTATCCTTACCATATAAATACCACTGGCTAAATTAAGTTTTGTAATAAATAAATTGGTTTTTATTGAAGATATCTTAAAAACATTTTTCCCACTAATCGTAAATACTTCAATCTGTTGTATTTCTTCACCTGTTTGGGCAATAATATTAAGATGTTCATCATTTTCAAATACTTTAACATCAGAAGCAGATAAATGAGTATTAATATTATTGAAATGGATAAAAAATCTTCCAATAATATTATCGGAATGAAATTCAAAATCATAAGTTGTATTTTCTGATAATGGAATCATTATACCTTTAAAACGATCTTCCAGATAAAGCTGTTCTTCGCTCGCCAAAGCAAAAGCAATAATTTTTCCTTTATCACCGGTATTTCCAGTAATACCTAGAGGAATAATTGATTTTGTATTATCTATAGTATTAATAATCAACTTTTCTCCAGATATTAATTGCGAATAAATACTTAAAGGTAATTCATCAAAAAGCTTTTCAGAATCAAATTCTTCAAAACTTAATTTTGCATTCAGGTTTTTACATATAGCCAGTTCATCAAAACCAATTCCTGATTCTACCTTTAACCGAAGTAAAACTTCAGAAATTTCAGACCCTTTATAAAAGTTTGAAATGTTATGAGTACGAGCTGCAAGTGAAAAAGTTAGCTTAGGATTACTGTAAATTGCTTTTACAAAGAAACCCTGAAAAGGTGCTATATATCTTGTTGTATTTGCGGGAACACCTATATTGCTCGAAGCATTATAAGTTCTGAAATAAGAAGTATTTGTAAGTGGAGCAAAATTCGGATATAAACTGTTGTCCCATAAATATAATGTACTGCTAATATTGGTTTTATTTAATAAATTCCAATTCAAATAAGATGTAAACGGATTTGCAAGTAAATTCCAGCTCTGTAATGAAGAATTTCCATTGTAAACCAACGGAATAGTGTTATTGTAATTTCCACAATACAGATTACCTGTTAAAGTTGCAGTAAAATTAATATTTGGCTTAATGGCATAACCAATAGTTGGTAATAAACTGTTATAGAGTGAAGTTGAGATAGTACCCCAATTTAATCCATTCGTATATGTTCTGAATTGCAAATTAACTCCTGCTGAAACTATGTTGTTTAGATTTGTTCCGAAATTTTGATAAAACGGAGAACCAAATAAATGCCAGCCCTTGTTTAGATACCTTTTCGCAGTTGCAGGTAAATAACAGATATTATAAATTAATGATGCACCTGAATTTATTATCAAACCCGATACACCTGCATTATTCAAAATAGTACCAGTTACCGAAAATTTACTGCATTCTGATAATATGAGCGAATTAGCATTATTTATTGTAATATTAATTCCATTGCCACTAATGGTAATACCTTGGCTGTGGCAGCAGTTTTCGAAAGTAATATTTTTATCAATGATGAGTGAACCCGAAGTTAAGACAATATTTGTTCCATTCAAACTACAATCAAAATGGATAATTCCGTTATTACAAACCATTGAAATAGCTTTTCTTAACGAACCTATTCCATCATCATTACAATTAGTTACATAAACATTTGAATCACAGCTACGAACATTAAGAATACCAGGAACACGAACAAGATTGTAATTTGATGCGATTCCACTTGAAAGAGTAATAGGATAAGTGCCGGGAGGAGAACTGATAATTGCATTTGAAGAAGCAGTCAAAACAGGATTAATTACACTTTCAGTATCGTTAAACTTAAATCCTGAGTAATTAATTATAAATGAAGGATTCGGGAATCCAAAAACACGCGAAGTATCCTGAGCTGTTGCAGATAAAGTTGCAGGAGTAACTTCCAGATTACCAAAAATAGTATCAATACTATAATTTGATGGTTGTTTTAAAGTTAATCCTTCTGGTATTATATCATAATTACCAACATTAATCTTACTGTTGCTTAAAGGAAAACAGGTTAAGATTCCGGTAAAAACAGTATCAAAATTATCTTCATATTTATAACCTGATATTGTATCGGTATATATTGGTTCTGTTCCATATTCAACAATTTTATCATCTGTTTTAATTGTTATAACTGCTGGTAAAATCGTTATATGTCCTAAGCCAAATGTTACCTCAAAATTATTGGAAAGCAATGGACCAGGAACAATTGCCCATGTACCCACTGTATAACCTGTAATCATATTAACAGAATAATATGTTTGCAAAGTATCGTCGCCAATAAGTGCTGCTAAATAATCTGTAGTATCAACAATGATAGCAACATTATCGTTGCTGTTGCTTGAAGTATCGGTACTATTAATAAGACCTGAACCACCAATATTTAGTTCCACTCCATTTACTCCAACACGGGCGTTTACACCAACACGGGCGTTTACACCGGCTCTTGCATTTACACCAGCTCTTGCATTTACACCGGCTCTTGCACTTGCCAGTGTAGTATTGAATGGATCTTCCTGATAATCGAAAATAGATTGAACTGCAAAGTCTATAAACATGGTAGTATCATAATCTAAACCATTTACTCCAACTCTTGCATTTACACCAGCTCTCGCATTTACACCAGCTCTCGCACTTACCAGAAAACTCATATCTACAAGATCACTGTCATTGAGATATCTTATCCCGGAACCTATTGAGTTAACTCCAACCCGTGCATCGACCAATGCGACTGCATTGGTTATTTGAGATTGATGTTCAGCACTCAATGAATTTAAAAAAGTGCTTTTTTCAGTTGCAGCAATATTAGAATCATTATAAGTATAATTAAAATGAAAATTCCTACCATCTATTTTGTCTCCATATATTAAAGTTGTATCACGGGCTGTTATTGTTATTGGCATACGTTGAATGATTAATAAGCCCGGATGATTATTATTAGTAGTATTAAATATATAGCTATATAGTTCATTCTGAGCTGCACTAAAGGGTCCGGCACTGGGATTTATAAAATAAATACCTGTATTACTCATACTGTTAGTTCCAGTTGGTAATGTAAACCGAATACTATCAAGACCCAAATCTGACAATGTAAGACCTGCATCCTGTAATGATTGTCCATTAACTGTAACTGTTGCAGTGAATACAGGAAGTTCTTCGCCATATTTTTTTGTCTTATTATCGGCTGTAATTACCACTGTATCGCGAACTGGTATAGAAAAGTAAAGTATATTTGAAAAACCACCATCAAGTAAACTTGGGGAAATGGGTGGATTATAAACTTTAATGGGTGGATTTCCAATAAAATCAGGAATGACAGCTGAAAGATGATTATCATCAATAAATGTTGTTATTAAAGCAGTATCACGGAAGTATATTACTGAATTACTGTTAAATGATTGTCCGGTAACAGACAAACTAAATGAAGCAGTTCCTGGTGTAATACCAGTAGGAACATCAAGTGAAATAAGAACGGGAATAGGATTTGCAAAACTGGATAATGCCGCATAAGCATCTATCAAACCATAACCTGAAACAACATCATAACCAACATCATCCATATCAACTGCATTACTCTGAAGAATTGATCGTAGCTGAGCTGGTGTAAATGAATTATTATAAAATCTGATTCTTGCCTGTTGCAGTAATGCACCTACGGCAGCAGCATGAGGAGCTGCTGCAGATGTGCCAAAAAAATTCGGGAAATAATCATTGTCGCAGTTTGGACTTCCAAAATTAACAGTAGTGTTAAAGCCGTTAGGAGCAATAATATCTGGTTTGTTTCTAAGCGTGTTATCGGTAATGGTTCCTCCTCTTGATGAGAAAGTTGCCGTATATGCACTTGTGTTACTGCATTGATGAGTCACCGGATCCTCATTGTAAAAGTTAGCAGCTCCTACAGTTATGGCTCCAGCTGAATTTGCCTGACCCACAATTGTTGATGTCCCTGTTTCATATTCATTTTGTGTAAATTTACCACGAAAAACTATATATTTCAAACGAGCATTCGATGCTCCGGATGCCCTTACAATCATAATGTTTGTTGATGTAGTTGTTTTAACAACAAGAGGTAATACTTCATAAGGATCATTACCAATATTTATCCTGTTATAACCAAAAAGCGTATGTCCATTTTCATCAGTTAAATAGATATCAAAATCATTTAAAGCACCACTTGCAGATCCGGGTAATGAATAAAAATCATCTTCCCATTGAAGAACAATAGTGTAATTTCCAGGAGTAAGTGTAACACTCTGGAAAATATCTCCTCCACCAAAATCATGGGCCATTCCTGTTATACCATTAGGTGCAGGTGCAGGTAAAAAAACAGATTCATAAGATTGTTCGTTAAAATTTCCAGCAGACGTAAAATAGACAACTCCCTGATTAGTTACATCATTAACAGCTTTAGCTACAGCACCATCTTTAAAAAAAGGTTCCGTTATGTAAGTGATATCATCACAAATAACATGACAACCTGCAGCCTGTAGTTCTTTAATACCTAAAGCAAAATTTTCAGAGGTTAAAAATCCTGTACGAAATGCTAATGTCGCTTTTGGAGCAACATCATGTATTATCTGCAGCATAGCTCTTCCTTCATCTGTTCTTCTTCCATAAGGATAATCTTTTAGAACCTGAACGGCTGTAAGTTCTCCATCTGGATTCCAGGGTCCGGGTAAGTCACCGTTTGCAACATCTATCGAATCAGGGCGTCCTAGTAGCGTTCTATAGCTGTCTGAAAGAACTCCTACTTTAATTCCTTGTCCATCTATAGTAAAAGCAGTTCTGCTTATATCAGAACGTTGCATTACATCTCCAAGAGTATAAGCGACTCCTCGTGAAACAATTGGAGGAAACATTGGGCGTGCATAATCAAAAAAATCAGGGTGTTGATTTAGTAAAGCCAGATTACTTCTCGGAAATTTCCCAGAGATAATTAATGTAGAATCTCCATTATTTATAGTATCAGTCATTCCTAATAGTTGAAGTAAGGCACGTGCAGAATCTTCCATCGTCTTTTTTATTATAACTTCTATGTAAACCGAATCCCCGGTTATAACAAAAATATTTTCCACACTATCCATATTCTGTGGGTTTGAATAAAGCTGACTTAATTCCGGACCTATCAGATCATAATTTTTCCCATCGGGTGGAGGTGGATAATATGGTTCAAAACAAGTATCCATTAATACCTGAACAGTATCACTTGCATAGCATCCAGTATTTAAATCAGTGACAGTAAGAATATAATTTCCTACTGACCAAACAGTAATCATGGATGCATCTTCATGATTACTAAAAGAAATAGTGCTGTCTTCAGCTTCCCATTGATAATATGGTATTGAAGCGGTTGAATTTCCAGCGAGGTCTGCAATAGGATTCAAACACATTAAGGTAACATCTATTCCTGCATCTGCATCTGGCAGAGCATATACATTAACGGTTGCAGTATCATAGCAGTTATTATTATTTACATAAGTTATTAAAGTTGTACCCGGGAAAACCCCTGTTACTAATCCTGTGTCATTTATAATAGCAATCTCTGTATCTTCAGAAAACCATGGACCTTCTGAATTTGCAGTGTCAGAACCAATCAATAATATTGTTTCTCCTTCACATAAATTCAAATCACCGGTAATTATTGGTGGAGTAAAAACATTAATTTCAACCTGATCGGTGTTGGAACATGTTCCTAGTGTTGCTGTTAATGTATATATTGTTCTTTCTATTATTGATGAAGTATTTAAAGTGGGGTAAGAAATTGTACTGTCACTTAGTCCTTCTGTAGGCGACCAGCTATAAGTAACACCTGCAACAGAATCGGTACCTAATTGAGCAATGCTATTTTCTCCCGGACAGATAATATAATCCGGTCCTGCATTAGCAACTACATCAGCACATACATTATAAGGTGTGTAGTCTATTGTTATTCCTTCATCCACCTGAACACGGGTTTGACTATAAAGAGCTCCATTAAAATAATAGGATGGCGTAGGTGCTCCATGGGTAAGTGTAATTGAAGCATTATGTGTCATTACAGTGCCATAAAAGTTTATTGGTGTTACACTATATCCAGTACCCCAGACGAATGATTCTGTCATTGAAGGTGAAGTAATACCAGTTCCATGAACTTCCCAATATATCCTATTGGAAACTCCACCATTTAGCAATTGAGTATTTAGTGTTCCTAAAATAGCATCTCCATATATGTATATTTTAAAATTGCCATAAGGTTGGTTTTGAAAATCATAATTAAGAGTACAATTTCCTCCAAAATTCATCGAATTAAACACATAAACACCAGGTCCGCTTAATGTCAGCGTTTGGTCAGATACAAAATTAACGGAGTCATAAGAACCTGGAGGAATAGATTGTGTACTTGTAATACTATAATTTCCTGCTGCAGGAAAAACTGTTGCTATTGGAAATGAAGGCAGTACAGGGAAGTAAGGATTTTGTCCAAATCCATCTACAGGTATAGGACCGATATATTGACCTGATGTTATATAAACAGGACCAACTACAGATCCGGCTCCACTATTTATAATTACATCTCCATTTACATCCACCCGTTGATTCAGGTTAGATAATGTATCCACAAAAAGTATTGGGTATATATCTGAAAAAGAATTTGTTGCAGAAACTCTCCCATTAACTTGAGTATAAGAGGAAAGAATTACTTTTCCACCACTGAAAATGTCTGCATTTAAAGTAGCCCCTGATGTAGTTTGAACTAATTTATAGCCTCCTATAAAGCCACCATTTATAGAATGGGATGTTCCGATTATAGATCCATAACCTCCAGTGGGTATTGTAGCTCCCGAACCTCCGTTGCCGGAAAAGATAACATAATTGCTCATTTGAGTAATCTGTGCCTTTGAGATTTGCAAACACAGCATCAAAAAGATAAATACAAAAGTATTTATCATTAATAAGCGATAAAAAAAATCAAGCTGTTTCATGACAAAAAAATGTTAAATATAAACTCTATAGAAAAACTAATAAAAGTACATTGATTTTTATGTAAAATTCACAAACATTATGTTAATTATTGTTAATAAAACAATCTGATAATTTTAAAAAACTAAATATAAAATATATAGGTATAATCTATTTAATTAAAATTATTAATAATACTATTAGTTAATAATTTCTTTTTTAATTTTCAATTTGAAATTCTTGTTAATATTTAATAATATTATTTGTTATTATTATATAAATATTTATAAATTGGCAAATATAAAATTTGCACTTTATTATAATTTATTTTTAAACTTGACT
>CAZYEM010000134.1:2640-11112 GCA_964646395.1 uncultured Bacteroides sp. | reverse complement strand
TCAGAAATATCCAATCCTCTGGAGATAATATCTGTAGCAATTAATACACGATAATCTCCTTCCTGAAATCGCTTTACTGTTTCAAATCGGTTATTTTGCGATTTATTGGAATGAATTACTCCAATTTGACTTGGAAATCCTCTGTTAATCAATTCAAACAACTCATCAGCCATCTTTTTTGATTCAGCAAAAACCAGGACTTTGTGATATTCCTCTTTTTTATTAAGTAATAATTTAAGCAGATTTACCTTAGTGTGGAAATTGGGAACATGATATGCTTTTTGATTGATGTTTTCTAACGGAGTACCCGTTGGAGCAGCTTCAATCTTAACAGGATTATTAAAAAACTGCTTAATCAGTATCTCAATATCTTCGGTTATTGTAGCCGAAAACATAAGATTTTGACGTTTTACCGGCAACAAATCCAAAATACCTGTTAGCTGTGTACGAAAACCCAATGTCAACATTTCATCAACCTCGTCAATGATGAGTTTCTTAATATTTTTTAACCTTAAAGATCCATTTAAAACCAAATCGAGTAATCGTCCGGGAGTAGCAACCATCACATCAACGCCTAAGTTTATCGCATGTATCTGTGTTTTTATATTTGTGCCTCCATAAGCACCAACAACTCTAACGTTTAAATATGCAGTTAATTCTTCAACAACTTTTACAACCTGAACAACCAGTTCTCTGGTTGGTACTATTATAAGAATCTGAGGTAATTTATCTTTTGGAAATGTCCATAATCTAATACAAGGCAATAAATAAGCTAATGTTTTTCCAGTACCTGTCTGGGCAATTCCTATCATATCTCTTCCCGACATCATTACAGAAAAACTTTTTTCCTGTATTGTGGTCGGATTAACACAACCCATATCACTTAATGCATTTAATAAGGGTTTGTTGAGATTTAATTCATCAAAAGTCATAACAGTCTTTTTTTATTATGCTGCAAAGGTAGTTATTTGTTTTTAAAAGTATTAAAGATTAACCTAAATCAGCAAGGATTATAATTATTGTTTTTTAATTTTATCTAATTTGAAAGTATCAGATTATATTTTAAAATGAGAGAAATAGTATCGTATTAAATAAATTAATGTATTGATATTTTGAAATATAAAATGATAATGATTGGAAGTTAAAAAATTGATTGAGAAAAATAAACGTATTTTTTAATCAAATTCAACTTAATACAGTAATTATTTTATTAAGCTGAATTTGATCTGTTTGTTATATTCTCGTTATTTACTAATCTAAATATCTTTATCGTAATTTTTTAAGCTACTTTAAGCTTAGCCACATTAGTTTTCTCCATTTTTTCCTTTGCATAATCAAGTGTTATTGCAAAAGTTTTTGCATTTTTGTCTGATGGCAAATCAAACATAGCATCAGTCATAATGGTTTCGATAATAGATCTTAAACCACGGGCACCCAATTTAAATTCTATCGCTTTTTCAACAATGAAATCCAAAACGTCCTCTTCAATGCTTAAATCGATATTATCCATTTTAAAGAGTTTGGTATATTGTTTTACCAATGCATTTTTTGGTTCTGTCAAAATACGTTTTAAAGCATCTTTATCCAACGGATTCAGGTTGGATAAAACAGGAAAACGACCTACTATTTCAGGTATCATACCATAACTACGAATATCTTGTGGTGCAATATATTGTAATAAATTGGTTTTGTCAATGGCATCAGTTTCTTTAGCAGCCGAATAACCAATCATATTGGCTTTCATACGAGAACCTATCTTTCTTTCGATACCATCAAAAGCTCCACCAGCAATGAATAGAATATTTTGAGTATTAACCAGAATCATTTTCTGTTCAGGATGTTTACGTCCACCTTGAGGTGGAACATTTACTGCAGATCCTTCAAGTAGTTTGAGAAGAGCCTGTTGCACTCCTTCTCCTGATACATCTCTTGTGATAGATGGATTGTCACTTTTACGGGCTATTTTATCTATTTCGTCAATAAAAATGATGCCTTTTTCAGCAGCTTCTACATTATAATCAGCAGCTTGTAATAATCTTGATAAAATACTTTCTACATCTTCTCCCACATAGCCTGCTTCTGTTAAAACAGTTGCATCAGCTATGCAAAACGGAACATTGAGCATCTTTGCAATTGTTCTGGCAAGTAATGTTTTTCCGGTACCAGTTTCGCCAACAATAATGATATTTGATTTTTCAATTTCAACATCATCCTGATTTTTTGATAAAGGCTGATTAATACGTTTGTAATGATTGTAAACTGCAACTGCCAATATTTTTTTTGCTTCATCTTGTCCAATCACGTATTGATCCAGATGATTTTTTATTTCATATGGTTTTAGTATCTTGGTTTTTGAGAAAGTCTGATCTTTTTTCTTAGGCATTTCTTCATCAACAATTGCTTTTGCCTGAACCACACAATAATCACATATATGGGCACTTAAACCAGCAATCAACATATTGGTCTTGGCTTTATCCCTACCACAAAAAGAACAAATTTCCTTTTCTTTTGCCATTGGTTTTGTTTTTATAAATAAGACCTAACAAGTTTATGACAACCTGTTAGGTCTTACAAATTATTTTTAAGTTTATTTACTTCTCACTAATATTTCATCAATCATTCCGTATGATTTAGCTTCAATGGCTGTCATCCAGTAATCGCGATCAGCATCCTGCCATATTTTGTCATAAGTTTGTTTGGAATGTTGAGCTATAATGTCGTACAATTCTTTTTTTAACTTTTGAATTTCCCTTGCCGTAATTTCAATATCAGAAGCCTGACCTTCTGCTCCACCCATTGGTTGATGAATTAAAACACGTGCATGTTTTAAGGCTGTTCTTTTACCTTCAGCACCTGCACACAAAAGAACAGCACCCATTGATGCTGCCATTCCGGTACAAATAGTTGCAACATCAGGTGCAATGTATTGCATCGTGTCATATATTCCCAATCCTGCATAAACAGAACCGCCCGGAGTATTCAGATAAATCTGTATATCTTTTGATGAATCAACGGATTCTAAAAATAACAGCTGAGCCTGAATAATATTGGCGACAGTATCATCAATGGGAACACCAAGAAAAATAATTCTGTCCATCATCAATCTCGAAAAAACATCCATAGATGCTACGTTTAATTGACGTTCTTCAATAATGGTAGGAGATATATATCCATTTGTGATGGATTGATATTTTTCAAAGGAAAGGCTATTAATTCCTCTGTGCTTTATTGCGTATTTCTTAAATTCGTTGTGCATATTCATTATTTTTAGTGATCGTGGTTATGTCCTACCAGTTTTACAAACTCATCAAAAGTAACTTCTGTAGGATTGGTTTTCACTTTTTGTTTAAACAATTCAATCATCTGTTTGTCATACATTTCATCATAAATTCTTTTCACTTCTTTTTCATTTTTCATGATGGTGTCAACAATACCGTCTAATCTTTTATCTTGTTCCTCATCCTGAGCTTTTGGGAAATATTGACCTAAATAAACATTTTTGATATAATTTCTTACGTCAGATTCTGCAACAACTAAATTATTATCTTTAATAAGTTTATTTTCTATCAATTGCCATTTCATTGATTTAATATAAGCATCAATGTTTTCGTCAAGTTGTTCGTTAGTAAGCTTATCACTATTCGAATCCATCAATAATCTTTTAATGAAATCAGCTGGAAGTTCAACTTCTGTTTCTGCTATTAATTTGCCAATTACATCACCTAATAGTTTCTGATCAGTTTCTCTAACATAATAGGCTTCAGCTTCTTCTTTGATTTTATTGCGAAAAGCTTCCAATGAATTAATTTCCTGACCAGGATATGTAGCTTCAAATAAATCCTCATTTACTTCAGCTTCGTGTAAATGGCTGATTTCAGTTGCCTTAATTCTATAAGTTGAACCTAATCCTTCTGCTTCGTGTTCAAGATTTAATGCGTGTGAAGCATCATGTTCTGAACCTAAAGCTTCAGCAAAATTGATGTCGAAAATATCTTCCTTTTTCAATCCTATAATACTGGCTTTTATATCATTATTAATAATTTTTCCCACTGAAAAAGTAGCTTTGGTTTTTACACCATTTTCTTTTATATTTCCATTTTCATCCAATTCTTCAGCATCAGCGTGTATAATGTCATTTTCATCTGCTTCATCATGAGAATGAGCATGACCCTGACGTTTTTGAGTATCTCTAACAATACTATCAATCATTTTATCATCAGCTATGATTTTGAATGATTCTAAAGTCATTGATTCCAAATCTATCTTTATTTCAGGTTGTGTTGCTATATCAAAGTAAAATTCAAAATCGGTTTGTGTATCCCAATCTATCATTGAATTTTTTGATTCATTCATTAATGGACTTCCTAATAAATTAAGATTATTTTCTTTAATGAATTTATCCAGTCCTTCTGAAATGATTTTATTGATTTCATCAATTTTGATTGGTTTTCCATACATTTTCTGAATCATTCCAATTGGAACTTTTCCAACCCTAAACCCTGGTATATTAGCTTTGTGTTGATATTCCTTAAGTTGCTTTGTAATCTTATCCTGATAATCGCTTTGAGAAATTTCTACTTTAATTTCTGCTGTTAAATTACCGGTGTTTTCTTTTGTTATATTCATTATGAAATTATTTTTTATAATATAATGTTTGCTTCATTCCTCAGAATAAATTTTGATAATTATCCTTCAAAATATTACTTAAAAAATATTAAATTATTGATAATTAAGTAAATTGAAAATTTATTTAAGTCTGCAAAATTAAATAAAATAATTGAATTTTTGCCATAAATAATTCAATATTTATTTGTATGTTATTGAAAACCCAATTCCCGGGTATATTGACCGAACTTAAGACTATCATTGGTTTTTCCTCCCATATCAAGTTTTCGGGTGTTTTTGAATGTATTGTTACTTCTTGCAGAAAATATACCAATTCCATTACTAATATTGCTGAATTCGGGGCGAACCTGTACAATACTTCCGGAAGGTGCATTTACGTCAAGATACGTGCTAAAGTCATCAGCTGCAACAGATACTATTAATTCAATTTTTCCAACATTTCTTACAATTCCGGGAATTACAGGAATATTGGATTGCAAGGTTCTGAAAAAGAAAGAGCTTGGAAATTCAACCACCATTCCTTCATTGCCAGTTAATTCTTTTGATTTAATAGCGGGAAATTCCATATCCAGTTTCTTAGCAATTCCATTTTCAAAATAATTGAATCTGATTACTAATTGATAAGCTTTGCCATATTTAACGGAATTCCATTCAATTTTCTTTTTTCCTGCAGAAGGCAAATCAAAGTAATCACTATTTGGATTGGAAATATAAATGGCATTAACCAGCTTTGTTGATGATGTAATTAATTTCCCCGTTTTTTTATTGCGGATAATTAATTTATAGGAGGGCTCATAATTGATTGTGTCAAATTGTTTGTATGTTAAACATTTATATACAATCTGATTGGGAGCATAAAATATTCCGGGTTCTTTATTGTAAATCGTTGTAGTGTCAAAATAAAATGTTTTTGAAATAGTACTTCCATTGATTTCTTCAATTTTAACTTCCAGATTATTTCCATAACTGCTCGAATCTTCATATTGAGCCATAGTATAAGCATTCATTTCACCTAAAAAAGCTTTGTTAACTTTAATGTAACTAATGCTATCATATTTATTTAATATACCATAAACTACCGAAATATCCTTATATTCCGCATTTGGATTAAAATCGGTTTCGCATGAAGTAAAAACTGCAAATACAAGAATAAATAGCAGTAATTTAAGAAGTTTCGACATAATTGTTTTATTAAAATAAGATTCACAAAATTACAAAAAAGTAAAAGACTAAAAATATATATATTGATTTTTAACAATCTATGAACAAAATATATTATCCACCGCTGACCAGATGTAAGATAACAACATTGTCGCCTTCTTTAACAATAGTTGTTTCGTACTCTTGTTTTTTAATTATTTTATCATTAACTTTTATTACAAGCATCTTGAAAATGAAATTTTTGACTTTTAATATTTCGGCAATACTCATTTCTTTATTCTCAAAGCTTTCTGAATTATTATTAAGAATTATGTTCATGTTTTTTTATTTAAAACGAAAGACAGATATTTAATATTATTGTTTTTACATTTTCATTAGTATTTCAAGTGCCTGATTGGCTTGCATATTAGCAACTATTCCAACTCTCGGAGCCAAAGGAGGTGAAATTTCTGAAATTTCAGATTCCAAATCACCACAAACATATAATTTGTCGAAATTTATAGTTTTTAATGTATTATTTTTTCCCCATCCAGCCATACCTGAACCAGAGATTATATATTTGTAAGGCATTACTGTTAGAACTGTCTCAATAAGCATTTGTTTCATCTCAGCCAGATCAAAAGCTTCAACAATAATTTCACAATTACTAAAAATGGTTGGAATATTTTCTGTTGTCAGTTTTATAAAATGGCTCTCAACTAGCACTTGATCATTAACTTTGCTTATATTAGTTTTTAATGCATCAACTTTTGGTAATCCTATTTGTTCTTTAAAATAATACTGACGATTAAGATTACTTGAAACAATATTATCGAAATCAGCAATAATTAGTTTTCCAATTCCAATTCGAGCTAAAGAAATAGCACAATTTGAGCCTAATCCCCCGCAACCTGCTATTCCAACTGTTTTGTTCTTAAGTTTTTCGAGCATTATTTCTGAAATTAGATTAAAAAAAAGTCTCCAAAAAGAGGAGACTTTTTTAAAGGTAAATGTTATAGTAAAAACATTATTTCGTATCAGCTGGTTCTATAGAAAATAACTCAACTTCAAAAATCAGCGTAGATCCAGCAGGAATTTTACCCATTTCCCTATCGCCATAAGCAAGATTAGATGGTATGTAGAAAATATATTTTGAACCTGGTGTCATTAACTGAACTCCTTCTGTCCAACCTGGAATAACCTGATTTAAGCCAAAAGAAATAGGTTCACCTCTTTCTACTGAAGAATCAAAAACTGTACCATCAGTTAAAGTACCGTGATAATGAACTTTAACTTTATCAGTTGCTTTTGGATGAGGACCATTTCCTTCTTTTATAACTTTATATTGTAATCCACTTGGTAATTCTTTAACTCCTTGAGCATTTTTATTTAATGTCAGGAATTGGGCACCTGCTTTTTTAGAACCTTCTGATTTTTTAGCAGACTCTTCTTTTTGTTTTTTCATTCTTTCCTGTTGCCATTTGCCTAAGATTTCATCTTTTTTTTGTTTGCTTATAACTAAAGTATCGGTATTCGATTTAGCATCTTTAATTCCCTGCGATAATATTTCGGAATTATATTCAATGCCACCTGTCATCAGGTTATGACCAATATCAGAGCCAATTAGATAACTTATACTATCCTCTGAAGTCTTAAGGTTTATAGTTTTGTTTTTTTGGGAAAATACATTAACGCTTGTTAAAATTGTTAATGTTAGAAATGTAATTAAAAGTTTGTTCATTATTAATATTGTATTATAATTTATTCGACAAATATATAGGTTTTTATTAAATTTTTAATTGTAAATTGTTTATTTTTAACATTATTTAATATTTTTGTCATATTTGTACAAAAGTGAATAATCTTGATTTTATTCATAAGAAATTTAAATTTAAATTCTTTTTTTGTCTTATTTATCAAATTTAAATATTTAAAATCTATAATATAAACGGCAACCTTTTTATTTAATTTCTGGTCTATATGATTTAATTAATTAATTTTGTGTTTTAAACATTAATGAATGTATAAAAGAGTTTATTTGTTCATTTTATTCTTATTTCTCATTGAAAATATCAATGCACAGAAACAGACTTATCATTGGTATTTTGGGAGTCATGCTGGTATTGATTTCTCTACTGGAAGTCCTGTGGCTGTTACTAATGGGAGTATCTTGTATGCTTATGAAGGATGTGCATCTATTTCTGACACTGCAGGCAATTACCTTTTTTATGCCAATGGAAGTGAAATCTGGAATAAGAGTTTCAATAATATGCAAAATGGTAATTCTATACAAGGCAATCATAATTCAGCTCAATCTGCAATTATAGTTCCTCAACCTGGAAATGATTCTTTATATTATGTTTTTACTCTGGACGCTGTTGAATCTTATACAAATACTCTAAATCCTCATAAAGGGTTTAAATATAATATTGTTAACATAAAGAAAAACGCTGGTTTAGGTTCGGTTATACTTAAGAATATTCCAATAACCGATACAACCTGTGAAAAATTAACAGCTGTAAGACATTGTAATGGAAGAAGTATGTGGGTTATTATTTCTAAAGCAAACAGTAATATTTATCATGCTTATCTTTTGGATCAATATGGATTAAATACCACTCCTGTCATAAGTCAGGCAGGTTATGTATCTTATATAAATAGTTCTTCCTGTGGAAATGCCTGTAGTGGTTATATGAAAGCTTCTCC
>CAZYEM010000134.1:0-2540 GCA_964646395.1 uncultured Bacteroides sp. | reverse complement strand
TACAGCCATAATTATTTGAGTGTTATAAATCTTCCAAATCAAACCGGTTTAGCTTGTGATTTTGTTAAAAATGGAGTTTATCTAAATGGAAATACCTGCGAAGGTGGTTTGCCAACTTTTTTTCAGGGTTATTTTTTCCCAAATAAAGATTTAACGTTTACTCAAAATTGCCTGAACTTAAAATTTACTCCTATTTGCGATACCATTTCTCTCGATTCTATCCGATGGCATTTTGGTGATTTTAATTCCGGTATTAATAATAATTCAAACTTTTTATATCCTTCACATAAATTTTCTGATACCGGATTTTATACTATTAGCTTATTTATATATTATCCATGTAGAATAGATACCGTAATTAAAAATATTCATGTTGCATATCCAGATTATACTTTTCCTCCAGGAAGCATAACTGATACAACCACAAATAATTGCTTACAACTTCAGTTTTATCCTGTTTGCGATTCAATTGCGCTTGATTCCTTAAAGTGGAGTTTTGGAGATATAACTTCTTTATCAAACATTTCAACTATTTTTAATCCACTTCATACTTTTTCCGATACAGGAACATTTCATATTCAATTAATTTTGTATGCCAATTGCAGAACCGATACATTGCGAAAAACTATTTATCTTCAGTTGCCTATAAATGGAATTGAATTAGGATCTGATACAACTTTGTGTGCTGGAAATACTTTGCTTTTGCAACCAATTAATAGTATTCCATTATCTGCTCAGTTTGTATGGCAAAATGGAGATGTTTTAAATTCATTCTTGGTTAATCAGGCTGGTTTTTATAAAGTTAAAGTAACTATTGATGGATGCTCCTTTTCTGATAGTGTTAATGTTGAATATCTTAATCCTCCTTTTTTTGCTTTACCTGAAGATACTGTTATTTGTGAAAACGACAGAATAGTTATCAATATTCCTCAAGGGAATTATACTATTTTATGGAATGATAATAATTCTGCAAACCATCGGGTTTTTGATATAGCTGGGAATTATTCAGTTACTTTAAATAATCAGTGTGGAACTGTTAATGACGCTTTTGCACTAGAATATAAAAATTGCAATTGTTATATTTATTTTCCAAATGCATTTACACCTGTAGGTGATGGTTTGAACGAATGTTTTGCTCCTGTATATAACTGCGAATTTAACAGTTATCATCTGGTTATATACAATCGTTGGGGACAATTATTATTTGAAACTTCAAATCCTGCTATATGCTGGGATGGTAAATATTTGAATGATAAGGCAGAATCTGGTTTATATGTTTGGTTCGTTGAATATAGTTCAGTTTATCAAGCTGGAAAGCAGATAAAAAAAGGGATAGTATCTGTAATAAGGTAGGTTAGTATTCTGATAATCAAAAAGTAAAATCAAGTTAAATTTACAATATTGAATTAAAGTCTCTTTTTTTTTAAAGAGAGTATCAAATCTGAATAAATAAGATAAGTTACATTTTAAAATTTGTTAAACAAGTAATTCATATTTCTTTAAACTTCAGCTACTACAAAAGTACTTCCGCCAATAAAAATTAAATCCTTAGTGTTTGCTTTGGTTTTCGCAGCCTTAATTGCATTTTTTACCGATGAATATTTTTCGCCTTTTAAGCCAATCGACAAAGCTTTTTCTTTCAGTATATTTTCGTCCATTCCCCTTGGAATATTGGCTTTGCAAAAGTAATATATAGCCTCTTTAGGTAACATTAGCATTACTTTGTCAATTTCTTTGTCGTTCACCATTCCTAAAACAAAATGCAGATTATCATGTGGTGTAAGTTCTATTTGTTGCAATACTTCTTTAATTCCATCTTCGTTATGACCAGTATCACAAATAGTTAAAGGGTCTGTGTCTAGGATTTGCCAACGACCCAAAAGTCCGGTGAGTTTTATCACATTTGCAATTCCCTTTTTAATATGACCTAATCTTATTTTATAACCCTTTTCTTTGAGTAAATCAATTGCAGTAAGTACCGTTTTTATATTTTTTAATTGATAAATTCCGTTCAATTCCGAAATAATTTGCAGTTCTTTTTTATTCTGAGTATTTAAAATATCAACAGATAAAAAATGTCCTTTGTTATTATTTATATGGTAAAAAGAATTGATAACAAAGTTCTTATCTGCGAATGAAATAAAAGATTTCTTTTCTTTTGCTTTTTTTTCAAATACTTTTTTACTTTCCGTATTTGTTTCTCCAATAACAACAGGTATTTTTTCTTTGATAATACCTGCCTTTTCAGTAGCAATTTCAGCGATAGTTTCACCCAGAAATTGCGTATGATCCAAACCAATATTTGTAATGATACTTAACTCAGGATTGATTAGATTAGTTGAATCTAACCTACCACCCATTCCTGTTTCTACAATAGCAATATCCACATTTTCGTCGGCAAAATACTTAAAAGCCATACCTGCTGTCATCTCAAAAAATGAAGGCTGGATAATTTCGAAATCAGATTTATAGCTGGAAATAAAATGGGAAACCTTCTGCTTTGAAATCATTTTTCCATTAATTTTTATTCTTTCCCTAAA
>CAZYEM010000133.1:1324-11148 GCA_964646395.1 uncultured Bacteroides sp. | reverse complement strand
CATAGAAGTAGCTATCACTACTGATGCTATATATCCGATCCATTGATACATAAAATTATTGTTTTTTTTAATTTAAGGGACTCTTAAATTTTTTTTTCTTCGTTGAAATTCAATTTTCCTCATACCTATGTTTCGGGACTGTGGATTTAAAAATCTTATTTGCCTCGAAAAATCTAAATTTTTTTAACCCCTCTTTATACTTACCAATTTATTGTTTGTCGCATAACGGGCATTGTCATACAACGAGCACCACCACCGCCTCTTGGTAGTTCTGATCCATCGAGTGTAACAACAAATTTAGAATAATCACTCATTTCTTTTTTCCCTTTTAAAATATCTCTGGCTTTAAGTACTTCAAACCCATTTTTATTTAATTCTTCTATTGTGTAACTATTTCTGGCATATCCCATTACTTTTCCTGGTCCTAATGCAAAGAAGTTAGCACCGCTATGCCATTGTTCTCTTTGTTGAATCCAAAGGTCATCAGAAATACCACATATTAATGGTTTTAAATTGAAATTAAGAACAGAAAGGGCTTCCATTAAATTATTTCTATATCTGATAAAATTAACTTTTCCATTTTCAATCTTAATATGAACTGTTTGATATTTACTATGATGAGCAATCAATGGCTCATAAATCATACATTTATCCATATCCAAAAAAGTGAATACCATATCCAGATGAATAAAAGATTCAGGTTTATAAGGAAGTTCCTGAACAACAATATTCATAGTGGTCTTATTCTCTTTGAATCTTTCAATTAAAAAATCAACTGCTTTAGAGCTGGATCGGCTTCCCAAACCAATTAGAATTACATCATCTCTTGCTATTAAAACATCTCCACCCTCTATTGTAATTTCCGAATCGTAATCCCTGTAATTTAATGGATTAATAGTTTTCGCACTAACCGTAGAACTATGATCGAATATGGTTTCCATAATTATTGCTTCACGAGCTCTGACAATATTTGCCATTTTGCTGATTAATACATTGTTATACATTGAAATAGAAGAATCTCTCATGTAAAAGAAATTGTGTAATGATCTTAAAGAGTATCTTTCCTGACTCAGAAAGTTAGTAAGATTGTCTTTTTTCATTTCAACACCTTCTATCATAGCTGTTGCAAAATCATCATTTGTAAGACTTAATAAATCCTCTAGCACATGATTTGCCTTTTCATTAGCACAAACTTTATTAGCTAATTCTTTCTTTACATTTTCACTCTGAATAGCTTCAATAAGTAAATCTTTTACTTCGAAAACGGTTGTATATTTTTTGAGAATTCCTTTAAACTCACAATATTCCTTTGTTGCAACTGTTAGGTTTAATATATCGCTATATAAAGCTCTTTCAGCATTTTGAGGTGTCATATTTTCAATTTCACTTCCTGGGTGATGGACTATAACTCCTTGTAGTTCTCCTATTTCAGAAAATACATTTACTTTCATGTGCAATTTTTTTGCAAAAATAGTGTTTTTTCAACAATTTTACAAATCTATATCGTTCTATTTTGACGTAAAATTAAGAAAAACAGATAATTATGATGTGTTAGTTTGTTGTTTAAGTAGGTTTTTAATTTCATCTTAAGTATTTGGTTTATAATAAATTGACAAATTAAAGTATTGTTTAATAATTATTAGTGATTTGTTTTTATAGAATCGGAACTTCTATTTTTTTTCGTTGAACTTCAATTTTAACCTAATTCGGATGTGTCGGAATTGAGGTTTTAATCTTATTCGACTTAAAAGGCTAATTTTCAGAAACCTTTGTATGCATTTTAATAGGTATAAATTCAAACTTTTCTATAATTACAATTTCTTCTTTTTTTTCCATAAGTGGTGTTGCTCTGAAAAGCCATAAGTTTATATGAATTTTTTCATTTGCCGGTGATGGTCTGAAATCATTTTTATAACTCCATTCCTGATAAGGTTTGTTGTTGTATAAAGCATTTTTTAAATGTCCTTTATAGCTTGCAAAATAGATACTGTCTTTATTTCTTAAAAAGATATGAGTTGATTTAATTAAATTATTCTCAACCTGAAATTTAAATGAATTGAATTCGTCTTGGTTTTTATGGATAACATATTGTGCATCTGTTTTGTTTTCTTTTCCCCATTTAGAAAACTCAATATCAATTTCATTATAATGAGGTTTTTGTTTATTGTCGTAAGTAAAAAGACCTAAGACAACATTCTTATCCAATTTGTCAAGTTTAGATGTTACCAAAAATTCATAATATCCATAGCCAAAGTGTTGTTTTGAAATAATTTCTGCACAGTACCATTTTTCATTCCGTTTTGAAATTCTGAGATTTAATTGACCTTGGCTATTTACCCAAACATTTTCTGTGCTTGAAGAAAAAAAATTATTTCCAGGACCGACTCTTTTCGTGGTGTTTTTTATATTCCATTCATAACCAGAAAACTCCAATGAATTCTTTAAATTTGTTTCATTTCTGGTTATTTTACTTTTAGGTGGTGCACACGAAAATAGAGTTATCAAGCAAAATAAAAATAAATTTTTAATTTGATTTTTTTGATTAAAAAATCTTTTCAACATATTTACTTATTTTTTTATCAGCAAAACTACATTTTCAACATGTTGTGTATGAGGAAACATATCAACTGGTTGTATTTTGGCAACATTGTAATAATCTTGCATTAATGCAATGTCTCTTGCCTGAGTTGCAGGATTACAACTAATATAGACTACTTTTTCGGGAGCTATTTTGATAATTTGCAGCACAACTTTTTCATGCATACCGGCACGTGGAGGATCTGTTATTATTATATCCGGCTTACCATTAATGGATACAAAATCATCATTTAATATTTTCATCATATCACCGGCATAGAAAAATGCATTTGAAATCCCATTATGAACAGAGTTTCTATAAGCATCTTCAATAGCTTCGGGGACATATTCAATTCCAATAACTTTACTTACACTTCCGGATATAAAATTGGCAATTGTCCCTGTTCCTGTGTATAGGTCATAAACTACCTCATTCCCTTTTAAGTCAGCAAATTCGGCAGCTATTTTGTATAATCTGTATGCCTGTTCCGAATTGGTCTGATAAAAAGATTTCGGTCCAATAATAAATTGCAATTCTTTTTTTGATTTAAAAGCAATCATTTTTTCGATAATATGTGGATTTCCCTTATATAGTCGAATTTCAAGATCATTAATTGTGTCATTACGTTTATTATTAACAACATACATTAATGATGTAATTTGTGGAAATTTTTCATAAATATAATCCAATAATCTGTGTGTAACTTTTGGACTCTCATCCTTAACTATTAAAATTATCATTAAATCTCCTGTAGTAGTGGTTCTGATAATCATATTTCTTAAAAAACCCTCCCATTTTCTTGCATCAAAAAAGCTAAGATTATGTTCAATGGCATAAGCTTTTACTGCATTTCTTATTGCATTTGATGGATCTTTTTGAAGATAACATTTATTAATATCTAGAACTCTGTCGAATAACTGTGGAATATGAAATCCTAATGCATTCATATTAACAGATTCTCTATCAATTTCATCTGAAACTTCACCATCAAGCAGCCAACGTTTACTTGAAAAAGTATATTCCAGTTTATTTCTGTAAAAATAAACATTTTCTGATGGTAAAATAGGCTTAACAGATGAAATATCAATCTTTCCAATACGTTGGAAATTATCTTCTATTTGTTTTTGTTTATAGATGAGTTGATCTTCATATTTCATCATTTGCCATTTGCAGCCACCGCAAACTCCAAAATGTTTGCAAAGTGCATCTATCCGTTTCTCCGAAAATTTATGAAATTTTATTGCTTTAGCTTCTGCAAATGATTTTTTCTTTTTTATTATCTTTAAATCAACAATATCACCAGGTACAACAAAGGGGACAAAAATGACCATATCATCAACTTTTGCAATTGCTTTTCCTTCACTTGCTGCATCTAAAATTTCAACATTTTCAATTATTTGAGGTTCTCTGTATTTTCTGTCCATTTTGTTTTTATAAGAATATTTTAAGGTGCAAAATTAATTTATTATTTTGAATAGTTTTCATTTATTGAATAATAGGGCTAATTCTTTTCTTTGTTAAACTTCAATTTTAACTTCCTTCAGTTGTAACTTTAATGCGGCTTTTAAAATCTAATTCGCTTCAAAATATCTGTTTTTCAGAACCCCTCATATTATAATAATTTAATTTGCTTAGTTATAGAAAAATATTTATTTTAATAAGTTCTAAAGATATAAATATTAGCTTGATACGTTAAATTGTTAATATGTACTAGAAAATTTAATATGTTTTTGTAAATATGCTTAATTAATATACTTTTAATAATCATTATTTTAGTTTTATATATAAAATTAAGAATGATGTTTTTAAATGTAATATGTTAATAAATAAATTAAAATTTAAAATTATATTTATAATAATATTGTAAATTTGAATAAATTTATTTTCAATTATATAATAAAATAAAAAAACATAAATTATGAAATCAGAAACTCAATTTAAAAAGATATTTTTATTGTTAGTTTTAATAAGTTTCTCTTATACAATATTTTCGCAGAATACATACTACAAAAAAGGTGGAGTTTGTTTTAGAATTGATGATACTCAACAAAAGCAAAAGTGGAATGAATATGCTTCTGTTTTTAATAAATTTGGAATGAAATTTACTATGGGACAGTGTTTGGATGGAAATCTCTGGGATACTGCTTATATAAATTTGATTAGAAATTTTTCAGCACAAGGCCACGAATTTATGGATCATTCACCATCTCATACAACTACTCATATAATTGTATTAAATTATTCCGATACAGGTTTTTATTCAGGAAATCCTTTCGTACATCATATTAACGGTAAAAAAATATGTTTGAAATACAATGACACTATAAATTCCTCTTCTGGAAATGGATTAATTAATATAACAAATGGCAATACTGTAATCAGTCATAGTAATGGAGAATTTGGAAATATGAATGGAAATCCAATTTATTTTGCTATTTATATTCCCTCTTTTAATGGTGTTTATACTTTTTATGATTTGCAAAATAAAATAGCAACAGATCCTGATACGATTAAACTTAAATCGTTCTGGAATGAAAATATAATTTTACCTGATTCAACAAATCTTTTATTTCATAAAATATCACAATATGCTATGAAAATGCCTTTTGGTTCCAGGAGAATAATTGCAGAAAGAACAGTTAATCTTTGTAATCAATTAAATTTGCCTGTTCCTAAAACTTGGATTCATCCAGGAGGTTCATTCCCAATGTTTTCTAAAAATGACATTAAAGAAGTTTGGGCAAATGAATTTGGTTATACAGCTGCTGCTACCTATCAGCAAGGATCAATAAAATGTTTCAATGAATATGATCCGTTTAAAGAAAAAAGGTATGGTGTTATGTGGGGTGATTTTATTGAAGAAAACTGGACAATGCCAGCAATAAAAGCAAAAATAGCTGATGGAATAGCTAAACATTATGTTGTTTTTGGACAAAGCCATTTTGTAAATTTAACCGGTGGATGGACAGGTTATTTAGAAAGAATGGATACATTGTTGAATTGGTTACAAACCAATGATATTGACGTTAAAACATATCATGATTGGACTTCAATTCTTTTTGACAGCATTTCCAATCCATTTATAAATATTTTTCCGCAACCGAATATTGATCTTGATGCTAATGGAATACCAGATGGGTATATAAATACACTTTTTTATGATGCTTCAGATGGGGTTATAACATCTGGAAATACTTGTTTTTCTAAAACATCAACAGGTACTTTGTGTGAAGTTCAAAATTTGGCAGGATTAGAAAAAGGCAATAATTTATTCTCAATTTATACTAAAGGAGCATCAGGAGATTCTGTCTTAGTAAAGATTACATATCCTGAATATTCGATATCCATTAATAAAAAAGTTCCGGCAAATCAGTTAAATTGGACTAAATATAGTTTTATTATTGAAATTCCAGAAATTGTTAGTAAAGCAACATTTAACTTCAGTGTTTCAAATTATAGCTCTGGTATTGTGAAAATAAGTGGATTTGAATTAAGGAAAATTTCAGAAGTGAAGATTCAGAAATCATATTTTCAAAAGAGAAATGCCACCGAAAGTTTTATACCCGTTCATTTGAATCAATTACTTTCCGAATCGTATTATCCTTTGCATAATATCAGTATTCAATATTTTACACAGAATACTAATTTGATTTATAACTTAGATTCAACTAATATTTTAACTGTCAACCGACCTTTTTCTTATTGGATAGGTAAGGATTCATTGAAAATTATGGTTTCAAATCCTGATGGAACTAAAGATAGTAGTTATTTTGTTTTCGAATCTGTAAATCCTGAAATTTGTATTAATGATACTTTTCATTTTCAGTTATCTGAAAATTTCATAAATGTTAATTGGTCTTCTCAACCTCCTGACATTACACTTAATACAGGTAATTATTATTCTCAAACGGTTAAGCCTTACCAAAATACTGTATATTCAGCCCGGTGTGTTAATTTGAGCGGCGATACTGTTTTAAGATATTTTACTTTAATTGTTCATAATTTGCCAAATGCCTATGCCGGAAATAATATAACCAAATGTTATGGAGATTCTGTGGTATTAGCTGCAACAGGTGGAATTCAATATTTATGGAATCAGAATGTCATTCAAAATGAGGCATTTTCTGCTGTTAATTCAGGTGTTTATACTGTTGAAGTTATAGATAATAACAGTTGTAAATCGAAAGATAGTTTATTCTTAACTGTTTTACCAGCAATTTCTGCAGGAATTATTGATAGTATTCAGCCAATTTGTTATCAGTCGGTTGCATTAATTAAAACATCAAATTCAAAAGGTAATATTCAATGGCAAGTATTTGAAAATCAGCAATGGATTGCAATTCAAAATGCAAACGATACTATTTATAATACGGGAAGTTTGATTTCTGATAAAACTTTTCGCACCAAAGCATCACATGCTTTTTGTGATGATAAGTATTCTTTTCCTTTTACATTAATTGTTAATCCTCAGGTTATTTCTGGAATATTTAAAGCAGATTCTACTGTTTGCACAGGAACTTCAGTTAAATTATCAGTTGAAGGTCATAATTCAAATATCGAATGGCAAAAATCTGATAATGGAATTTCAAACTGGCAAACCATTGGTTTTTCCTTACAAAATGATTCAGTATTTTATAGTCCGTCTATTAATTCGAAAACATTTTTCAGATCGAAAATCAGTAGTAATAATTGCCCTGGTTTATATACGAATTTAGATTCTGTTGTTATTACAAATTACCCACAATCCGGAATATTAACTGTTGGATCTCAAATTTGTAAAGATGATTCTACTATTTTAATTTTAAATGGATATTCTGATAGTATATTATGGCAGATTAAACCCTTAACAGGTTCAATCTGGACTGTTTTATCAAATAAACAACAATCTCAGATATATACAAATTCATTACAAAATACATCTTTAGTTAGAGTAAAAGTTTCAAATTCAATATGCTCTGCAATCTATTCAAATATTGATACTGTATTTGTTTTTAATCCTTCAAACTCAGGAATTATTAGTGGTAATAGTTTAATTTGTCAGGGAAATACTGCAAAATTAAAATTAAGCAGTTATTTAGGATTCGTTGATTGGCAATACAAAACTTTATATCAGCCATGGGTAAGTTATAATGGTAATTTTGTTAATGATACATTGTTAACCAATGCTATAAATGAGAATGTTAATTTCAGGGTTGTTGCACAGAATGGCGTTTGTCCTCCTGATACTTCTCAATTATTTCAAATTATAATAGATTCCATATCATTGGGAGGAATTGCAATTGCTAATTCTCCAATATGTACAGCTGATTCTACTGAAATACATTTAAGTGGTTACAGAGGTAATATTCAATGGCAAATGTCTTATAATTGGGGGAATTCCTGGACCAATTTAAGTAATACTTATTCTGGAATTAACAGTGCTATCTTAAAAACACCTGCATTAACTTCTGGCAATTTATATCGGGCTACTGTAAAAAATGGAATTTGTCCTGTTGCTTATTCTTTACCAGATACAATTGCTGTAAATCCTATGACTCAGGCAGGGAATGCAAATGTAATTTCACCAATTTGTTCAGGATTAACAACAAAATGTTATTTATATTCTTTTACTGGTCAGCTACAATGGCAGGAATCTTTTGATTTGATTAACTGGAATGATGTTGTTACTGGAAGTAGTATGAATTCAACTCCTTATACAACACCAGTTTTAAATTCAACACAATATTACAGAGCTAAAGTTAAAAGTGGAGTTTGTCCTGTTAAGTTCTCAAATTATGATACAATAGTTGTTAATCCGCTTATAACACCTGCAATTACCATTGAAATGTTCAGTGGAAATAATCCGCAATGTGCTCCTGCTGATACGGTTAAGTTTAGAGCTAATTTTTCAGGAGAGGGTAATAATCCTGTTTTTCAATGGAAAAAGGGATGGTCGAATATCGGAAATAATGATTCAGTTTTAAGTATTATTCCAGTAAATAATGATCAGATTAAGTGCCAATTAACATCAAATGCTTTATGTGCAACTCCCAACAATACAACTTCAAACATATTAACTTTGATAGTTAATCCTTTACCAAGTTTATATTTTGTTTTACCTGCTTCTATTGATACCGTTTGCTCAAGTGCTTCTTATGTTCCTTTGAGTGGAGGAATACCAAATAGTGGCGTGTTTTCGGGAACTGGTGTTAATAATAATATTTTTAATCCTAATTCTGTTGGAACCGGATCTTATCTTATTTCATATTCATTTACCAACACAACAACTGGATGCAGCAAAACCTTGGATGATACAATTTTTGTAGTTAATTGTACAAATATTGAAGAGAAAAATAGTAATGAATTGCTAATCTATCCAAATCCAACTGATAATTTCTTATTTATCAATTGTAATAAGTGTAATCAACCTATTACTATTGAGATTCAAAGTTTAAATGGTGAAATTTTATTGAATAAATTATTGAATAATGAAAATATAAATGAAATTGAACACAATTTACCTTCAGGAATATATTTGTTGATAATTACGACAGGTAATTCAAAAATAGTAAGGAAACTAAATGTAATCAGACAATAGTTTATAGGTAGGAATCAATTATTCAATAAAATCAAATACTTTCCCGAAATAATCGTCATTGCAAACCGACCAAAGATTTATATGATTTGCATTAGGGCATTCATAGAATATCTTGTTTTTGCTAGCTATATTATTGAAAATCTCACGACTATATGCTATTTTTATTCTATCGTCTTTTGATCCATGAGCTATAATAATTGTTTGTGAAATATTGCTTGCCGATTTACCTGGTTTTATATCTGCAGCTTTGAAACCAGCAATGTTTTCGGCTCTCCATATTAAATAATTAGTAATAAAAGGAATATCAAAACCTATTCTTTGCCTGAAATAATCATGTACTATGGTTCTGAAATCAGAAAATGTACTTTCAATTATACCGAATTTCAATCGTTTATCTTTTTCAAGACATTGTATTGCAATAGCTCCTCCTAATGATTGACCCCAAATTCCATAATTGGAACTTAGATTTTCAATTCCAGAAATTGTATCGATTAATAGACTGATATCGTTTTTTTCATAGTATCCAAAAGTGCAATACTTACCCTCACTTTCACCATGCGCTCTTAAATCAATGATAACTGAATTATAACCTTTGTCGGAAAGCATTTTGCATAAAGGTAAAAAATGTTCCTTGTAAGCACGTATGCCATGAAGAAGAATAATTGTTCC
>CAZYEM010000133.1:416-1314 GCA_964646395.1 uncultured Bacteroides sp. | reverse complement strand
GATTTATTGAATCTGTCTTTTTTAAATTTGCAGTTAGCTTTAAATTATCAGAAGTGTGAAATGTTATTTTTTCTGATTTTAATCCATATTCAATGGGTGTATGTATATCATTCCTGTCAATAGGTCTTGCAAATGAATAAATTCCATTATTTACCTGTATTATCATTCTGGGCAGGATATAATTTAGCAATAAAAGAATGGATAATAGTAAAGTAAAAGCGAATAGTGCTGTTTTTTTCTTTCGTATCATTTGTTTATGCAAACTAACGTCTTTATCGTTGTATTTATTTTATCTGGAGTTCTGAAATTTGCTTTTTCTTCGTTGAACATCAATTTTTACTTCCTTCAGATGTATCGGTATTGTAACTTTTAAAATCTTATTCGCTTCAAAATATCTGTTTTTCAGAACCTCTCTTATATTTTATTTGATTATCCAATATTTATAAACTTTCCATTCATTGCTTTCCAGCTAATCCAAATAGGTTTTCCAATTTCAAGTCCTAATTTTTCCTCTGAGGTTTTAGTGATACTTACATGAAATATTTCTCCGCAATCAACCATTACATCCATACCTTTGAAGGTTGGAATAATATCCTTAATTAGTCCATCCAATATATTGCTTGCACTTGAAACTGGCTTTTCGAGCGATATTATTATTTCTTCTGATGGCAAAATATAATAACCTTTTCCAATTGCTTCATCTGTCGCCAATCTGATTTTAATACCGTTAGTGAGGCTGATTGTTCCAATATTCATCTCATTTTCGAAAACCAAGGATGCATTAAAAAAATTTCGGATGCCAGCAAAACGTGCAATAAAAGGATGAGTTGGATTATTGAAAATTTCATCGGGTTTGCCTGTTGAAATCAGATTTCCTTTATCAATTATGGCAATATGA
>CAZYEM010000133.1:0-406 GCA_964646395.1 uncultured Bacteroides sp. | reverse complement strand
TATGGGTAGCCAGAGATAAAGCTTCGTCAAAATCGTGGGTTACATGGATAATTGTAAATCCTTTTCGGTTAATCCGTCTTAATAATGCATTTAAACTATCTTTAAGTCTGACGTCCACAGATGCTAACGGTTCATCGAGGAGCAATAATTGAGGTTGCATTGCAAGGCATCTTGCCAAAGCTACTCTTTGTTTTTCTCCTCCGGATAAGGTGTCTGGTTTTCTGTTGAGTAAATGAAGAATTTCAAATTCTTCGGCAATTTCTTCTATTTTATTGCGTATTTTTTCTTTAGGAAATTTCCTGTTTTTTAATGGATAAGCAATATTCTGATAAACGCTTAGGTGTGGAAATAAGGCAAAATCCTGATATACGATTCCTATATTTCTTTCATTTATTGTTTTGTTTTT
>CAZYEM010000132.1:4120-11258 GCA_964646395.1 uncultured Bacteroides sp. | reverse complement strand
TCGTATTTCGAGTGTTTCACGATTATAACGTTTTCCACCACATTCTTCACAAGGCACATAAACATCAGGAAGAAAATTCATTTCTATTGTTCGTAAACCGGCACCTCCACATGTTTCACACCTTCCTCCCTTAACATTAAAAGAAAATCGTCCTGGCAAATAACCACGAATTTTGGAATCGGGCAATGCAGCAAATAATTTCCGTATATCATCAAAAACACCAACATACGTAGCTGGATTTGAACGAGGTGTACGGCCAATTGGAGATTGGTTTATTTCAATAACTTTATCAATATTTTCAACGCCTTCTATTTTCTTATACGGCAATGGATTTTTATCTGAACGATAAAAAATCTTACTTAAAATAGGATGCAAAGTTTCATTTATCAAACTTGATTTTCCACTTCCCGAAACACCTGTTACACAAATAAAAATTCCCAATGGAACTTTTAAAGTAACATCTTTTAAATTATTACCAGATGCACCTCTTAGTAAAATAAATTCATCTGTAGGTTTACGACGGATTTTGGGAACAATGATATGCTTTTCACCTCTAAGATAATCACAGGTCATGGTATGACAATTTTTCATTTCATAAGGATTTCCTGCTGCCACTATTTTTCCACCATGAATACCTGCACCAGGACCAATATCAATCACATAGTCAGCTGATAATATCATTTCCTTATCATGTTCAACAACAATTACAGAATTTCCAATATCCCGTAAATCCTTCAAAGCTTTTATTAGTCTGACATTATCGCGTTGATGAAGTCCTATACTGGGTTCATCGAGGATATAAAGCACGCCTACCAATTTTGATCCTATTTGTGTAGCCAGACGAATACGTTGCGATTCTCCTCCGGAAAGGCTTTTTGAGGGACGATTGAGCGTAAGATAATCAATACCAACATCCAGCAAAAAACTAATTCGGGTCTGAATTTCTCTTACTATTTCATAAGCTATTGTTTGCTTTCGTTCATCAAGTTTTTCAGATATGGTTCCGAACCAATTTTTAAGTTCAATCATATCCATATTTGATAATTCAGCTATATTTTTATCGGCAATACGGAAATGTAAAGATTCTTTTTTCAATCGGTCTCCTTTACAATCAGGACAAGGAATCTTATTCATAAAATTACTTGCCCATTTTTGAATTCCTTTAGATGAATTTTCTGTATTTTGATTAGATATAAAATTAATTACTCCTTCAAAATTAATATTGTAAGTAGATGTAACTCCTAAATAATCATTTTTTACTTTCAAAACCTCTTCCGATCCATACAAAATACTATACATAGCATCATCAGGAATATCTTCAATCGGATCACTTAGGCTGAACTTATGTTTTTCGGCAATAGCTTCCAATTGCTTAAAAATCCAATTATTCTTATAAATTCCAACGGGTATGATTCCTCCATGTTTTATTGAAGATTTTTTATCAGGAATAATTTTATCCATATCCATTTCGGCAATTTCACCTAATCCATTACAATGAGGGCAAGCACCATACGGAGAATTAAATGAAAATGAATTTGGTTCTGGTTCAGCATAAGCAATTCCTGTAACCGGGCACATTAATAATCGACTGTAATGGCGAACTTCAGAATTTTCATTTTCCATGACCATTAACATTCCCTTGCCATGTCGCAATGCTATTTGAACAGCCTGAGTAATCCTATGTACCGAATCTTCATTAACTTTTAATTTATCAATAACAACCTCAATATCATGAATTTTATAACGATCGGCTTGCATACCGAAATTAATTTCCTTAATTTCATTATCAATCCGCACTTTTAAAAAACCTTGTTTGCGAACCTGTTCAAATAATTCACGATAATGACCTTTTCTGCCTTTTACAAGAGGCGATAAAATTAAGATACTTTTGCCTTTATATCGTTCGACAATCAATTCAATAATTTGATTTTCGGTATGACGAACCATTCTTTCTCCACTTTCAAAAGAATAAGCATCAGCTACTCTAGCGAAAAGCAAACGTAGAAAATCGTATATTTCAGTAATAGTTCCCACTGTAGAACGCGGATTTTTACCTGTAGTTTTTTGTTCAATAGATATAACCGGGCTTAAACCTGTTATTTCATCAACATCAGGTCTTTCGAGATTACCAATAAACTGACGTGCATAAGCTGAGAATGTTTCCATGTAACGTCGCTGCCCCTCGGCATAAATAGTATCGAAGGCCAATGATGATTTTCCGCTACCACTCAAACCGGTAATAACTACCAGTTTATTGCGAGGAATACTTATGTCAATGTTTTGTAAATTATGTGTTCTTGCCCCGTAAATATCAAGGGTTTTTACTTCGTTTTCCGTCATTTAACTTCCTTTTCTGAAATCGGCTGCAAAGGTAATAATTTGTTTGCTATGAAGCTAAGGAACATTACGCATTTTTGTCTAGTTATAAAATTACATAAAAAATTCAGATTTAAATAATAATATCTGTAAATACAATATCAATATACGCCTTAAAACATTGAAAATAAGAAAATTAAACTTTTTAATAAAAACAATTCAATTTACATTTTTTAGAATTTAGATTTCGCTTGAAAAACTAAAATTAAAACAAAGTTAATTAGGTAATAACATCCTAAATATTTAGCTGTTTTGTTAATTATTTTTTTTATATTTGCAAAAAAATTATATAAATTAATCTTTATAATTATAAACATTTTATCATGAGAAAAATTTTTTTTCTAATTATTGCATTATTTGTAACGACATTATTGTCGGCTCAAACAGCAGTTATTTTTCATGAAGACTTTGAACTTCCTTCAATAGGCGATAGTGTTTCAAGTTCTTCCGATCCCATAGGAGCTGCACCATGGGCAATTTCAACAAAATTGAGTAATAAAGGTTTAAGATCAGATTCGTCATTAGTACAACCTGGTGCAAACACTTTCCTAACTACTAATTCTTTTAGTACTGTGGGTTATTCAAAAGTATTTTTAAAATTTGCACAAATTTGCAAAGTATTATTCCAGGATGGAGCATCAATCCAATATTCTACAGATGGAGGATCTAACTGGCAAAACATTTCATCTTCTTACTACAGAGGAAACGGAGTAATGGCTTTAGATAAATTTAGCGAAAACTCTTACACTACAGATTGGTTGCCGGGAGATACACTTACTACTCCTAATAACAGCTGGTGGAGAGCTGAAAAATTTGATTTATCAACTTTAATTGCAAACCAAGCTAATGTTAAAATCAGGTTTAGATTAACTGATGGTGCAATACAGGGAGGACAAGGAAGATATGGTTGGTTATTAGATGATATTCAAGTACTGGCTTCAAATAATGAACTTGACGAACCTGTAATTACTTATAAAAATCCTATATATAAAGATACTGTTTTCGTTACAGGTCCTTTCAATATAAAAGCTTATGTAAAAGACTCTTCAGCAATATCAAACGTAAATTTGATTTATAATATAAATGGAGGTTCAGATATAACTATTCCTATGTTAAATATAAGTGATAGTACTTATTCTGCTGAAATACCATCTCAAACATATAATAATATTGTATGTTACAGAATTTTTGCATCCGATACCTATAATAATATATCAACCTTACCAAGTGGAGCATGTCAGCAATTTATTGTTTTGAAAGGGCCACCTGCAATACAAATAGGAAACACTACTACTTCCGGATTTAATAGTCCAATTTATATTGCAAGTGCAACAAGTACCTATTTATATAGTTATAATGCGATGCTTTTTAAGAAAAGCGAAATTATGTCGGGAGGAACTATCCAATCAATTGCTTTCAGTAAAGCAGATGCTCAGGGTTATAATCTTAGTGATGCAACGTTAAGAATTTATATAAAAAGTATTCCTGAAGATTATGCTCCAGGCACTTATACCGATTATTTAAATGCAAAAAACGGAGCTCATAAAGTTTATGAAAATACAGCTCAAAATCTTAATACAGCAGCTGGATGGCAAACCTTTAACTTTAATACCTCACTTTTCAATTATTCAGGTAGTGAAAATTTAATGATATTTGTTGAATGGTACAGGCCAAGCAATGCTACTGGAGCTGTAAACTGGCATTACAATACAGTTCCTGGACAATCCGGTATGTTTTATGGTGCAAGCCAAATACCTTCGCTTTCAGTTACTACAGGACAGAGAGCAAATATTAAAATAAATTTCCAATCGAGTACAGAGAACTATGATGCAACGGTAGCTGGATTTGATAGTCCAACTTCTCAGATTACTGCAAATACAACTATTCCTGTAGCTGTTAGGGTAAAGAATCTTGGGTTAATCAACTTAACTAAAGCTAATGTAAAATGGTCGGTTGATGGAGTTTATAAAGGCTCTGTAAACTGGACAGGGAATTTACCACAGGATTTTGTAAGTTCATCATTAAATTTAGGTACAGTAAATCTGGCATTAGGTCCTCATAAAATAAAAGCTTGGACAGAATTACCAAATGATAGCATTGACCAAACTCCATCCAATGATACTGCAAATTTTAATGTTTATGCATGTCAGGATTTAAATGGAACTTATACAGTCGGAACAGCTTTAGCAGATTTTCAAACATTTAACGATGTTTTTAATGCATTAAATAATTGTGGAATTAATGGAGACGTAACATTTAAAATTAAAAACGGAGTTTATAATACTCAACTTTATTTCTCTGCAATAGCAAATGCTTCAAGCACAAACACAATTACTTTTGAATCGGAATCTGGAAATAAAAATGATGTTACTCTTCAGTATGATGCGTTATCTACTTCAAATAATTATGTAATTAAGTTAGAAGGTGCAAGTTATATTAAATTCAAAAATATAACTGTCAAAGCTTTAAACGGAACTTACGGTAAAGTCTTTGAATTAACAGGTGGATCAACAAATAATACAATAGAGGGATGTAAGATTGAAATGCCAGGATCAACCAGTTCAACTGTTGTAGGGATTAATAATACAAGTGGAACAATTTTAGATAATTACAATACTATAATAAACAATGAAATTATTGGTGGTTATTATGGCATGTATATGTATGGTTCAAGTTCTACACTTAAAGAAATTGGAAACAACATTTCTGGAAATATAATAAGAGATTTTTACTATTATGGTATATACACTTATTATCAGGATAGTATAATTATAAATACGAACAGAATATATAACCCTTTAAATGCAACTGCTTATGGATTAAACGCATACTATAACGATAATGGAACCTATTTAAATAACAAAGTTGAAATGAATGCTTTAACTACAAATTATTGCATGTATTTCTATTATAATAACAACGTTGCTGGCAAGAGTTTAATTGCTAACAACTTTGTGAGCCAATCAGTTGGAACTGGTACTGTTTATGGAATCTACAGTGGTACCAATAAAAACACGGAGATTTATAACAACTCTGTAAATGTAACTAAGGGCTCATTAACTGGCGGTTACTCAATTTATATTACTGGCGGTTCAGCTTTAAAAATTAAAAATAATAATATTATAAATACCGGTGGTGGCTATGCTTACTACGTTTCTACTGTTACAGCTGTTGATTCAACTAACTATAATAATATTTATTCAAATGGTATTAATTTAGCATACTGGAATGGAGCAAAAACCGATTTATCTTCATTACAGTCAAGTAGCAATCAGGACTATAATTCAATAAGTGTAAATCCACAATACTTATCAACTCATAATCTTCATGTTTTGAATTTCTTTTTAAGCGGAAAAGGTGAATCTTTAGCCAATATTACTACAGATATTGATGGAGATTTAAGAGCTGATCCTCCATGTATTGGTGCTGATGAATTTATTGTACCAAATAATGATGCCGGAATAGCAACAATAAATGCTCCTGCAAACATGATTACAACTTTAAGTCAAAACATTAAAGTTACAATCAAAAATATGGGTCTACAGGCTTTAACCAGTGCCGATATTAACTATTCCATTAATGGTGTAACTATGCCTTCCTATTCATGGACAGGTAATTTAGCCCAAAATGAAGTAGATTCTGTTGTAATTGCAACCAACTATACATTCAGTTATGGAATTTCCCAATTGAAAGTATGGACATCTAACCCAAATAACGTTGCTGATATTTTCCCTTTAAATGATACCGTTTCCAAAACTATTTACGGATGTGCTGGTGCATTAAGCGGAACTTATTCCTTAGGTGCTGCAGGTTCAAACTACCTGACATTTAATGATGCAATAACAGCTTTACTTAACTGTGGTATTAGTGGACCTACTGTATTTTTAGTAGAATCAGGTACTTATTACGAACAATTTACGCTTGGAGTTATTCCTGGTTCATCTGCAATTAATACAGTAACATTTAAATCTTTAGACAACGACAGTACAAGTGTAATTATTGATGTTCCTGCAAATTCTTCAATCAGTTCACTTATAAAAATTGATGCAGCACAAAACATTGTAATTAAAGGCATGACTTTAAAAAACACCTCTACTTCTGGTAAGGTAATTGAAATTACGAATGCTGCAAAAAATATTGAAATCAGCAACAATATTATTAACGCTTCCTTAAATACAACAAGTACTGCATCTACTGCCATTTATTCCTATAATACTTTAGAAGAAAAAATTAAGATTAATAACAATGTTATCTCAGGAGGATATTATGGAGTTTATCTTTATGGAATCGGTAGTACATCTAAAGAAAAAAATCATGAAATTAATAATAATATAGTAAAGGATTATTACAATTATGGTTTATATTTATACTATATGGATAGCATCAAAGTTATTGGAAATACTGTTAATAACAAGAATGGAGTTTCTACAGCTTATGCATTATATGCTTATTATAACGACAATGGAATTTTTGCTAATAACAAAATAAATCTATCAGCAACCTCTGTCAATTATGGTATGTATATAAATTACAATAACAATACAGCAGGTAACAGCCGGGTTTATAACAATATGGTATCGCAGCTAAACGGTACTGGAACTACTTATGGTATTGCCGCTTATTACGGGCAAAATGTTGATTATAACTTTAACTCTGTTCAATTAAATGCAGGAGGAACCACAGGTTATGCATTTTATGCTCCAGGTGGTACAAATATTTCATTAAGAAATAGTGCTTTAAGCAATATTGGTGGAGGATATGC
>CAZYEM010000132.1:0-4020 GCA_964646395.1 uncultured Bacteroides sp. | reverse complement strand
TGGATATTGATGGACAAACAAGAGATACATTAAAGCCATGTATTGGAGCCGATGAATATATAATTGTACCTAATGATGCAAGTGTTAAAGCACTTTATACTTTAGGAAAATTACCAATAGCTTCAGGTAGCCCTCACAAAGTTAAAGCTTTAGTTGAAAACAAAGGTTCAAATACTTTATATAATCTAAATGTAAATCTCTCAATTTCAGGAGCTAATACTTACAGCAATACACATATAATTGACTCGATACCAAGTGGACGAATTGATACTATCTCATTTGCAAACTTTATTCCTACTACATTGGGAGATAACAATGTAAAAGTTAGTTTACCTAATGATGATTTATTAGCAAACAATGAAAAGAATTATTTACAAAAAGTTACAGATACCGTATTTGCTTATGCTGATACTTCAGGAGTAACTACCTCATTGGGATTTAATGCAGGACAGGGATTATTCCTTACCAAGTATTATATGAATGGGGCCAAAATGATCCCTTCTGTTAGAGCTTTTATCACCAATTCAAACACTATTGGTCAAAAACTTTATGGCGTTATTCTTAACAGCAATGGAGTTTTGATTGATACATCAAATTCAATAATAATTTCAGCTGCAGATACTAATAGCTGGGTAAGATTTAATTTTGCCAATCCACCACTTACAACAACAGCAAATGATTATTTTTATATCGGATTTGCTCAATTGACTGGAACTACCGGAGGTTATTATCCGTTGGGATGTCAGGCTGAAGTTCCTGCAAGAAGGGGTTCTTTCTTTTACACAACAAATTTGGCTGGTGGTGCATTAACAGAAACTACACAGTTTGGCAGATTTATGATAGAAGCAAATACAGGAAATCCTCCACCATTTGATGCATCTTTATCTTCAATTATTGAGCCAATTACCGGCTGTAATATGGTTGGAAAACAGGTGAAAATAAAAATTACAAATATGGGTTCTGCATCAATAGTTAGTGGAGCAAATAATCTTATAGCAAAATATGCAATAAATCTAAACGGAAATCTAACAAATGTAGTAAGCGAACCTGTAAATGTCAGTATTTTACCATCAGCAAATTATATTTATACATTTAATGCTTTACTTACATTACCTGCAAATACAGTTGATTCAAACTACTATTTTTATAGCTGGGTTGAATTATCAGGTGATGCTTACAAGGGGAATGATACAGCAAAAGTAAACATTGTTTCACGCTTTACACCTCAAGCTCCAGTAGCAGTTACTCCTGTTTCAATCACTTATGCATCACAAGCCAATTTATCAGCAACTTCTGCAAGTCCGATGTTCTGGTATGATAACATTATTAGTAATACAAGTTTAGGGCAAGGTACAAGTTTTACTACACCAAACTTATTTGCAACTGACACATTCTATGTAAAAGCTAATACAAGTGTTCAGTCTGAGGCAATATTAGGTACAGGAACTGCTACAAATACTACAACAGGTTTCCCTGCACCTTACGGAAATTATTATTGGGGGGCAAAACATCAGATTCTAGTTACAAAAGCTGAATTAAATTCATTTGGTATCACTGGTGGTCCTATTACCTCAATTGCTTTTGATGTTGCAACTATTCAAGGTACTGCTTTGCAGAATTTCGAAATAAAGGTTGGTCATACTACATTAACAGCAATGGCAACTGGTGCTTGGGTAACAAATACAGTTCCAGTTTATTCAACTACTGCTTATACAGAAGTTCTTGGTTGGAATACTCATAATTTTACTACCCCATTTATTTGGAACGGAACTGACAATTTGATTATTGAAACATGTTTTAATAACTCATCTTACACCTATAATGCTTTAACCAGATATACTCCTACTACAGCAAATTCAGTAGCTTGGAGAAATGCTGATGCAGCAGATATTTGCACCTTAACACCTGCAACAGGTTCATCTGTAAATCGACCTAACATGAAAATACAGGGAAATATTCCAGGTTGCAACAGTAATTCGACACCTGTTATTGTTAATGTTACTAATATACCTGCAGTTGATGCTGGAGTTGATCAAATTACATCTCCAACAGCAACCATCAGTTCAAATATTAATACTCCTGTAACTGTATTAATTAAAAATTATGGTACATCAAATTTAACAACTGCAACTATTGGCTGGTCAATTGATGGAGTAACGCAAACTCCGGTTCCATGGACAGGTAATATCACAGGTGGTCAGCTTTCTGCTCCTTTCCAAATTGCTAATATCCCATTTACAGGTGGTTTGCATATAATAAAAGCGTGGACATATAATCCTAATGGAACTCCTGATTTATTTGCTATTAACGATACTGCTTATAATTCCTTTGCAGCATGTATGACTGGTTTATTTACTATTGGAACTACCGGAAATTATCCTAGTTTTAATGATGCTTTACAAGCTGTTAATAATTCCGGAGTATGCGGAAACGTAATCTTTGATGTATTACCCGGAACTTATGATGAACAACTTATTATTAATCAGATTCCTGGAGTAGGACCAAATGCTACCATCACTTTCCGTTCTCAAAGTAATAATAGCACTTCAGTAATTCTAACCTATTCTGGAGCTTCATCTACAAATGCTGTATTAAAATTAAATGGAGCTGATTATTTCCATTTCGAAAACATTACCATAAAATCAACAGGAGCTACTGTTACAAGAGCGGTTGAAATTGGAAATGGTGCTAATAATAATATATTCTACGGAAATAAGATTGAAACAGATATTTCAACCACTAGTACATATTGTCCTATTTATTCTACATCTACAGGAAAAGATAGAAACAATGAGTTTAGTAATAACAGAATTTCAGGAGGTTACTATGGAATTTACTGGTACGGAAGTTCTACTAACATGAAATATAACACTATATTTTCAGGAAATACGGTAACTGATTTTTATTATTACGGCATGTACTTTTATTATAATGATTCTACAACATTAGAGTCCAATACGGTTCAGAATTCAGGTACGAGTACAGCTTCTTATGGAATATATCTATCCTATAATAATAATGTACAAAAAATTACAAAGAATAAAGTACACTTAAAAGCTACAAGCTCTAATTATTGTATGTATTTTACTTCCAACTCAAATCTAACTACCCAGCCTGCTTTGGTTGCTAATAATTTTATTTCACAGGAAGCTGGTTCGGGAACTGTATATGGTATATATAATTCGTCAGTAAATAATTTCAATTATTATAATAATTCAATTAATATAACCAGTGGATCTCCAACCAGTACTTATGGAATTTACGCTCCAAGTGGTAGTGGTTTAAATATAATAAATAACATTTCTGTTAACTTAGCGGGAGGTTATGCTTATTATGTAACAACACCTGCTTCTATTAATGCAAGTAATAATAATGATTTTTATACTACAGGAACAACACTTGCTTATTATAGCAAAGCATGCGCAAATTTAGATTCATTAAAACTGGTTAGTGGTAAAGACTCTGCTTCCATATCAATTAATCCGAATTATTTTGCAATTTCCAATCTCCATATCATTAATTTCGATCTGGATGGAAAAGGAAAACCTTTGGCTTTAGTAACTGATGATATTGATGGCGATATAAGAAATACAACTATTCCTGATATGGGTGCTGATGAATTTGTACTTCCAGCAAATGATGCCGGTATTGCAACAATAAGCAATCCTTCCAGTCCTGCAAATCCTGGCATTAATATGGTTAAAGCTGTTATCAAAAATTACGGTACCAGCAATTTAACTTCTGCAAACATTAACTGGCAGGTTAATGGAGTTAACCAAACTCCCTATAACTGGACTGGTAATCTGCCGATGGGAGGTGATGACACTACAAGTATAGGTACGTATAACTTTATACAGGGAGCTTCAACTATTAAAAGCTGGACAAGACTTCCTAATGGAGTTGCTGACCAACTAAATGTAAATGATACCAACCTTAGCAGTGTTGTAATCTGTTCGGGTCCATTGTCTGGAAATTATACTATTGGAGGTTCTTCTGCAACTTATCAAACAATTAATCAGG
>CAZYEM010000131.1:0-11271 GCA_964646395.1 uncultured Bacteroides sp. | reverse complement strand
CTTCCAATGGGTAGTTTTTCATCTTTAACTTCCACCATATTTCCTTCAATGGTTTTTATTTTACCGATGGAAACAATAAACGATTTATGTATTCTTACAAATTGGTTTGATGGCAACAAAGCTTCCACTTTTTTCATGGATTGATAGGTTACTATTACTTTGTCGTTGGTATGGATTTTTATATAATCTCCCAGTGCTTCAATATAGTATAAATCTGAAATATTAACTTTAATTGTTTTCTTGTTCGATTTCACGAATATAAAGGAATCTTCCCCGCTTTGAGCTGTATGTATTTCATGAACAACCGTTTCTTTGGTATTGTTTTTTATTCTTTCCTGAGCTTTTTGAATTGCTTTTAAAAATCTTTCAAAAGAAAAGGGTTTTTTCAGATAATCAAGGACATCTAATTCATAACCTTCGAGTGCATATTCAGAATAGGCTGTTGTAATGATGGTTAGAGGGGGTCTTTTTAAGGTTTTCAGAAAATTGATACCACTTAGTTTGGGCATATTAATATCCAAAAAGATAAGATCTACCTCTTTTTCATTTAATGCCTGCATGGCTTCAAATGCATTATTGCATTTGCAAAGAATCTCAATTGTAGGAATATCTTCCGAGTATTTTTCTATAACTCTTTGTGCTAAAGGCTCGTCATCTATGATTAAGCATCTGATTTTTTGGTTCATGGCTCTAAGATTAATTCAACTTTAAAAATATTTTTATTATCCGTAATTTTCAAACTGTGTTTTTCAGGATAAAGCAAAGTTAATCTTTTTTTTACGTTTTCGATACCAATACCCGAATATTTTTTATCAACAAAAGTTTCTTTTTCCTCTTTCGTGTTTTCGATAACAAATCTGATAACTCCTTGTTTTTCCAAATCAAACGAAATCTTTATAAATGAATGATTTAATTGTCGATTGGTTCCGTGTTTAAAAGCATTTTCAATAAATGGAATAAACAACAGTGGAGCTATGTGTTGCAAACCTGTACTTCCCATCACTTTCAACTCAACATTTGCAGTTTCTCCAATCCTGATTTTTTCAAGCTCAAGATAATTCTTCAGAAAATGTATTTCTTTATCTATCAATACATAACTATCTCTGCATTCGTAAAGCATATAACGCATCAAATCAGCTAAACGCAATATCAAATCAGGTGTTTTGTCCGATTTATCCAACGAAAGAGCGTATAAATTATTAAGCGTATTAAATAAGAAATGAGGATTAATCTGACCTCTTAATAATTTAAGTTCTGCTTCAAGCTTTTGACGTTGTGTTTCCTTAAAATTTATAGAATCATCCTGATAATTAATCCAATCACGTAATAATTTCAGAAAAGTGGTAATGCTTATGAAAAGACTGATTAATATAGCTTCATAAATAAATTCATTAAAAATATTTACATGCTCAATACTTGCTTTTTCAATAAGTAATGATGAAAAAAGATTGAGTGCAATTATAAAAACAATGTTTAAAATCTGAAACAATACAAAACTGAAGTATTTTTTCCGTTTCAGAAAATAAGGAATCAAAATCAACAGATTAATATATACTGCAATTGCAATATAAAAAATGGTAATAAAAGCACTTAGATTTCTGATAAACGTAAAATTACGGAACGAAAATCCTTCTAAGCCGAAAATTAATAAAAAAAAGCTGAAGATAAAAAAGCCCCAAAATATAAGATGTTGGAATAAAATGCTTTGTATAATTTTTTTTGATGTCTTTTTCATTATTTTCAAAGATTTAGCAAATAAGCTCCAAAAGTATTAATTTATAAGTGAAAGTGCAACTAAATATGACAAACCCTTTTTTGTGTCGGATAAAACCATATTATTTAAAGATTTCCTTAAAAAAACCATTTCGTCTTTAGAAATCTTATTTTCAAAAGGATTTACAATAGTTTCAACAAATAATATTGCAATATTTTTTATTTGAATTTAATATTGCATCTTAATGCTCAGGAATTTGTTATTATTAGCCATTTGCAATTATTAGAAGTCCCGATAATTAGCACAATTAGTGGTGAGAATAATAAAGCTTATGGAGTTAGGGTTGAACTAAGGAATTAGTGTTGAAAATAAAAAACGTTTATTATTTCAAACTCTTAAAAAACACTAAATAATTCATTTAAGATAGACTTTCACTCGTTAATTTTTCATAATTTTGAAAATTATTAAAATAACAAAGCAAATGGAGAATTATATAGTTTCGGCAAGAAAATACAGACCTAATACATTCGCAACTGTTGTAGGACAAGCTTCTATTACTAATACATTAAAAAATGCAATAAAAAACGAACATATCGCACAGGCATTTTTATTTTGTGGTCCGAGAGGCGTTGGTAAAACTACTTGTGCACGTATTTTGGCTAAAACTATTAATTGTACGAATGTTACAGAAAATTACGAAGCTTGTGATCATTGCAAATCCTGCCTTTCGTTTAATAATTCATCTTCTTTTAATATTTATGAACTGGATGCTGCATCAAATAATTCTGTTGACGATATTCGAAGTTTGGTAGATCAGGTTCGTATTCCGCCACAAGATGGTAAATATAAGGTATATATAATTGATGAGGTTCACATGTTGTCAGCATCAGCATTTAACGCTTTTCTTAAAACATTGGAAGAGCCTCCCGCTTATGCTAAGTTTATTCTGGCAACTACAGAAAAGCACAAGATAATCCCAACTATTTTATCTCGTTGTCAGATATTTGATTTTAAACGTATTAAGATAGAAGATATTGCACATCACCTGGCTTATGTTGCTGAAAAAGAAAACATTGAAGCAGACAAAGATGCACTCCATATTGTAGCTCAAAAAGCGGATGGTGCTTTACGTGATGCACTTTCAATTTTCGACCAATTGGTTAGTTTTGCCGGGCAACATCTTACATATCAGGCAGTAATTGAAAATCTGAATGTACTCGACTATGATTATTATTTTAAAATAACCGACTTTTTGCTTCAAAATGATATATCGGGCTCTTTGCTTTTATTAAATGAAGTAATTGAAAAAGGTTTTGATGGACAACATTTTATAATTGGACTTGGCGAACATTTACGCAATATTTTGGTATGCAAAGATGTTGCTACAATAAATTTGCTCGAAATAGGCGAAAATCTTAAGGAAAGATACAAGGAACAATCTGCAAAATGTCCTGTTCCATTTTTGCTTAAGTCATTGGATATTATCAATCAATCTGATTTAAATTATAAGATCAGCAACAATAAAAGGTTGAGTATTGAGATTATGCTAATGCAATTGTGTTCAATTTTAAATGGGCAAAACCAGATAGAAAGTACAAAATCACAGCCTATCATCTTACCAAAACAAACACCAAAACCTGTAATAGAAACCATAAAACCTGCTGGTAATAAGGTAGAAACTAATACACAACCGATAAATAAGAATCAACCACAAAAGGTTTCTGCTGCAAATATGTCGGGCATGCAATTTGGATCTCTTTCAATAAAAGCAATTACCGAAGATAATAATAAACCGTTAGTTGAAACATCGGTTGAACAACTTTCGATGGTATCGGAAACTGATAAGAAATATTCAATATCTCAAAGTAAATTTGAAGAATTATGGGATGAATGTCTTTTAATTATAAAAGACAATTCCCCAAGTTTATATGTAACATTATCAAGGAATAAGGCTGTATTGAACGATAGAAATATTGCTTTAAAATTGGATAACAAACTTCAGGAAGATCATTTGAAATCAAGAAAACAGGAAATGCTTGATTTTATAAGAAATAAAACAGGAATTCCTTTTTTACAAATTGAGACAGAAGTTTGTGTAAGTGAAATAGTTAATGACATGGCCTATACTGATAAAGAAAAGTTTAAGAAAATGGTTGAAAAAAATCCGGATTTACAAAAGCTAAAAGATGAATTGAATCTGGAAATTGAATTTTAAATAACACTTTTATTAATAAAATAATTACAAAAATGAAAATTAAATTTTTTAGTCTGTTAATGTTTGTGTTTAGCCTTGGCATTGCTTTTGGGCAGAACACTAAAACTGATTTAACCACACTATTGCCAGTTGATCCGAAAGTGAGAATCGGCAAACTTGAAAATGGCATGGTTTACTATATTCGTCAGAATAAAAAGCCGGAAAAACGTGTTGAATTACGCTTGGTAACTAATGCCGGTTCGTTAATGGAAACTGATGCACAACAAGGTTTAGCACATTTTACTGAGCACATGTGTTTTAATGGAACTGCAAATTTTCCAAAAAACGAACTGGTAAATTTTCTGCAAACTATTGGTGTTAAATTTGGTGCCGATATTAATGCTTATACAGGTTTTGATGAAACCGTATATATGCTTCAAATTCCAACAGATAAGGAAGGCTTATTGGATAAAGGCTATCAGGTTATCGAAGACTGGGCTCATAATGTAACAATGGATAGCAAGGAAATTGATAAGGAAAGAGGTGTAATTACAGAAGAATGGCGTTTGGGTTTGGGCGCCAATGATAGAATGAGTAAAAAATATTTTCCTGTAATATTTAAGGATTCAAAATATGCCGACAGACTTCCAATTGGAAAAATTGATGTTATAAAGAATTTTAAACACGAAACAATCAGGGAGTTTTATCGAGACTGGTATCGTCCAAATTTACAAGCAGTAATTGTTGTTGGTGATATAGATTTAGATGCAGCTGAAGCTAAAATAAAGCAGCATTTTGGTGGAATAAAAAATCCTGAAAATGAAAAAACAAGAGTAGTATATGATTTGCCAGGAAACAAAGAACCTTTAATTGCAATAACAACTGATAAGGAAGCAACCAACAATGTTGTAATGTTGTTCTACAAACATCCTCATACCATTAAAAAAACAGTTGGTGATTATAAGGAATATTTAATGGAACAACTTTATAATGAAATGCTGAATTCCAGATTATCAGAAATTTCATTAAAAACCGATGCTCCATTTATTGGTGCTTCCACTTCTTACGGTAGATTTTTGGCCAGAACAGGTGATGCTTATACTTCTTATGCAATGTCTAAAGAAAATCAGATAGATAAATCATTGGAAGTAATTTTGTTGGAAAACGAAAGAGTTAAAAAATTCGGTTTTCTTACTTCGGAGCTGGAAAGACAAAAAGAAGAAATCCTTAGTAATATGGAAAAATCTGCAAAAGAAGCAGATAAAACAGAATCTGCTAATTTCTGCTCCGAATATGCTGATCATTTTCTATCACAGGAACCTATTCCAGGTATAAAAAATGAATTGAAGTTTACAAAAAAATTATTGCCGGAAATAACAGTTGAGGAAATCAATGCATTAGCTAAAAAATGGATTACTGATGAAAATATGGCATTGGTAGTGATGGCTCCTGAAAAAGAAGGAATAAAAGTTCCTGCCAAAGACGAAATTCTTGCTGTGATTAAAAATTCAAAAACCAAGCAATTAGAGCCTTATGTTGACAATTTTAAAACAGAAGCTCTTTTGGATGAAGAACTTAAAGGTTCGAAAGTAATTGCTAAAAATGAAAACAAAGGAGTTGGTTTTACAGAGTTGACTTTGGCTAATGGTATTAAAGTGATTTTAAAACCTACAGATTTTAAAAATGATGAAATTCTGGTTTCTGCTTACAGTCCGGGTGGTCATTCTTTGTATTCTGATAAGGATTTTTTATCGGCTAATTTTTCAAGTACTATTGTTGATCAAAGTGGTATTGCTAATTTTGACAATGTACAATTGGAGAAAAAACTAAAAGGGAAAGTTGTACAGATAAGTCCATATATTTCTGATATAAACGAAGGTTTTAACGGCAGTTCTACTCCAAAGGATTTCGAAACACTTTTACAGCTTACTTATTTGTATTTCAAATCTCCCAGAAAAGATACCACCGCTTTTAATACCTTTATCGGTCAAATGAAATCGCAGTTAAAGTTTATTAAAGCCAATCCTCAGTTTGCATTTTATGATACTACTTATAAAATTGCATATCAGAATTCTCCAAGAATTATTATTGCTCCTACAGAAGAGCAACTTAGTAAAATCAACTTAGATAAATCATATCAGATTTATCAGGATAGATTTGCTGATGCCAGTGATTTTAAATTTTTCTTTGTTGGAAATTTTGATGTGGATTCAATAACACCAATGATTGAGAAATATATTGGTAGTTTGCCTGTAATAAACAGGAAAGAAACCTGGAAAGATGTAAGTCCTGAATTTGCCAAAGGAATAAATGATATAAAATTCCAAAAAGGAAGCGAAAAGCAAGGAATGGTCGGGATGATAATGTCGGGAAGTATTGAATGGAATGATAAAAATAAATTATCAATCGCTTTGTTGCAGGAAATTATTGACATTAAATTGGTTGAAGTTATCCGTGAAAAAATGAGTGGAGTTTATAGTCCACAGGCAATGATAAATATGGAGAAATTGCCAAAACCTGAATATAATGTTATGGTAATGTTTGGCTGTTCTCCAAAAATGGCAAATAAGCTTACTAAAGCAGTTTTCGGAATCATGAAAGATTTATCTAAAAAAGGACCTTCTATTATTGATCTGGATAAGGCAAAAGAAGCTGTTATCAGAGAAAGAGAAACCAATCTTAAGAAAAATGATTATTGGTTAAGTAAGTTGGAATCTTCATATAAAAATGAAGAGGACATCAATAAGATTTTGAATTTTAATGAACAGCTTAAAGCAATGACCATTGAAGATTTAAAACTGATTTCTCAGAAATGTTTTACAAAAGACCACTACGTAAGAGTAGTTCTGGAACCTGAAACGGCAAAAAAATAGCAATTAAATGAAGATAAAAAAGCCTGACAGTAAATAAAATTCTGTCAGGCTTTTTTGTTTGTGAAAGTTTTGTTTTTGGAATAAAATATGTAATAATCAATCCCTATTGCTCACAAAACCATAATGCTTTGATGCAAACGAAAAGTTATTAATTGATAAACAGCAATTCCCTGTATTTGGGTAAAGGCCAAAGCTCGTCATCCACCATAAGTTCCAGGTTATCTATATGAGCCCTTATCTGATCGAAGAACGGTAATACCATATTGCAATATAATTTTGCTTTTTCATGGACACTTTCTTTGCGATTCGTAAATTTACGGGCTTCTACCATTTCATTTACCAATAACTTAATCTGTGTAATATGTTCGGATATTTCCTTGATATTCTGAATCTGGATTTTTGCATGATCTCCCCACATTTCATCCTGCATGATACTTTGTAATCCCTTTACATTTTCAATCAGGATATTCTGATAACGAATGGCAACAGGCAAAATATGATTTATCGCTAAATCACCTATTGTCCTTGATTCAATTTGTATTTTTTTTGCATAATTTTCCAGTTTAATATCCATACGAGCTTCCAGTTCGCGGTGCGATAATACATTGGCTTTCTCATACATTTCCACAACGTCCTTATCTAAAAATGTTTTCAGGGCTTCGGGTGTGGATGAAATATTTGATAATCCTCTTGTTTTAGCTTCACTAATCCATTCGCTACTGTAATTATTTCCATCAAATCTTACTTTTTGTGTTTCCGAAATATATTTTTTAAGCACTTTTGAAATGGCTTCCTCTTTGGTTAATTTTCGTGCAATTAATTTGGCAACATCATTTCTGAAACTATTTAGTTGATTGCCAACCATTGTTAACAAAGCAATCATGGGAGCCGCTGAGTTTGCAGACGATCCTACCGCCCTGAATTCAAATTTGTTTCCTGTAAAGGCAAAAGGAGAAGTACGGTTTCTATCGGTATTATCCAATAGTATTTCAGGAATATGAGATATATCCAGACTTGGTCTTTTCTTGCTTTTCCTGTTTCCTACAATTGGTTCTTTACTTTTTTCAATCGCATTTAAAATAGAAGTTAACTGTTCGCCTATAAATACCGACATGATAGCAGGAGGTGCTTCGTTTCCACCCAATCGCAAATCGTTACTTGCCGATGCAATGGAAGCTCGCAGTAAATCATTCTGATTATTAACTGCTTCAATTATATTTAGAAAGAAAGTAAGAAATTTAAGATTGGATTCTGGTGTTTTGCCGGGTGATAATAAATTGTCGCCCTTATCGGTCATTAATGAAAAATTATTGTGTTTACCCGATCCATTAATACCTGAATATGGCTTTTCGTGCAACAATACCCTGAAATGATGCCTGCGTGCTATTTTACTCATAATATCCATAAGTAACACATTATGATCGATAGCCAGGTTAATTTCCTCAAACAAAGGAGCACATTCAAACTGATTGGGTGCAACCTCATTATGGCGGGTTCGCAATGGAATTCCCAATAAATAAGCTTGGTATTCAACATCTTTCATAAAGTTAACTACTCTTTCGGGAATGCTTCCAAAATAGTTATCTTCCAATTGCTGATCCTTTGCAGAAGCATGTCCAAATAAGGTGCGTCCGGTAAGTGCAATATCCGGACGGGCATTATATAATGCCTCATCAATCAGGAAATACTCCTGTTCAATACCCAATGTAGCCTTAACCCTTTTAACATCAGCATTAAAAAGCTGGGCAACTTCGGTTGCTGATTTATCCAGAAAATGAAGTGCCTTAAGTAATGGAGCTTTATAGTCGAGAGCTTCGCCGGTATATGAAACAAAAATAGTAGGAATACAAAGCGTTTTTTCAATAATAAAAGCGGGCGAAGTTGGATCCCATGCCGTATAACCTCTAGCTTCAAATGTGTTACGAATTCCACCACTTGGGAAACTCGAAGCATCCGGTTCCTGCTGAATAAGGCTGCTACCATCGAAAAACTCTACTGCTTTTCCATTATCATCCAAGGTAAAGAAAGAATCGTGCTTTTCGGCAGAACTACCGGTTAATGGCTGAAACCAATGTGTATAATGGGTTGCACCCTTTGAAATAGCCCATAATTTCATTGCCGAAGCAATTTCATCTGCACTCTTTCTATCTATTTTTTCAGCATTTTCAATGGCAGTTAATACCTTTTTATATGCTTCGTGGCTTAAATATTGCTGCATGCTCTCTTTGTTGAAGGTCATTTCTCCAAATATTGCAGATATTGTACCAAAAGAAGGCAATAAAACCGAATTTCCGTTTCTGTTTGTTGCAATTTCTATTGCTTTTGTGCGACTATTTCCCATATATTATGTTATTTTAAATTTGTATTAACATTTAAAAATATAAAAAGTTGCAAATATATATAAAAATGATTGTAAAATAAATAAAAACATAAATAAATTACAAAAAAAGATAAAATAAATGATTTCTTGAACAAAATTCTGATCTGCATTCCAAATAAGAGCGTTTAATTTATGGTTGTATCTGATATATTTGAAAATGAAGAGCATAAAGATAATCCGACAGATTTTCTTTTAATACTCAATTCGTTAAAAATAAACACAATATTATTTGCTGAAAGCAAATTGAAAAATACCGATTGCAGTCTTATTGGTTTTTATTTACTTTTGCATTATAAAATCAACAATCTGAATCAAAATGTATAAAACAGCTTTTCTTTCCGTTTCATTACTGATGATGCTATTAATTCCGGCTTTCATCATTGCTTCTCCTCAGGATACCGTTCATGTGATTTCTCATAGCAAGGTATTGGTAAAAACCAATCCTGCCAAAGGGTATGAGGTATTTACAAAATGGTGTGTATTTCCGAAAGAAGGTGTTAAATACCGCAAAGTAAATCTTACAGTTACGTTGCAATGTCCTGATAGTTTGCATTGCGGTGAATGGGATTATGTCGATCATATTTATCTACGCCGTCAGGGAGGTAAAACACAGGAATCGAAAGATATTGAAATTGCACGTACAATATCACCTTATGGGTATCGTTTTGCTCCCGACTGGAAATTCAGCTGGGATGTGGATGTAACAGATTTTTCAACATTACTGCACGATTCTGTCGAAATAGAATTTAATCATAGCGGATACGAAAGTAATGTTGATAGGGGTTGGCTGGTTACGCTCGATTTTTCGGTAATTAAGGGGACACCTGCAATACAACCTATAGCTGTCCAAAAGCTATGGGAAGGGAATTTCCCTTATGGTGATACCGTTAAAAATATAAATGAATATTTGAAACTAATGAAGTTTAAAGTTCCAGAATCTTCCACAATGGCTCGTTTGAGGATAGTTCAAACCGGTCATGGAATGGATCATACTGAAAATTGCGCTGAATTTTGTGCAAAGACCAGGAAGATATTTTGGGATGGAGAACTTAAAGATGAAAAGAAGATATGGAAGTCGTGCGGTGATAATCCATTATTTCCGCAGGCAGGCACCTGGATATACGACAGAGCTGGCTGGTGTCCGGGTTCAATGGTTATACCTGACGTTTATGATTTTGCAGTTAATGCAGGCGAAGAACACAGTATTAAAATGGAAATGCAGGATTACAGAAATCCAACTAATTCTACTGCTAATTATGCAATAAACGCTTATCTTATTTTCTATAAAGAGCTGGCTTTGGAAAACGATATTGCCATGGATGAAATAATGGCTCCCTCAGATGCTTATTTCTGGAACAGGATTAATCCGATATGTTTTAATCCGCAAGTTAAAGTTACCAATAAAGGGAAAAACAAGGTCACTTCCATCCGGTTTAAACATGGAATTGAAGGAAAACCAATGATGGATTATACCTGGAATGGCGTTTTAAATCCTGAAAAACAAACAGCGATTTCAATAAAAGCGATATTGCCGGTAATCGATAAGCCAGTTTCCTATAAAATAGAAGCAATTAACGTAAATGGCAGAAAGGATACTTATCCATCTGATAATAAACTTATTTCAGTTTATAAAAACACGCCTGTTTACGATACTGCATTAATACTTCATTTAAGAACCAATAATGATACAATGCAAACTTCTTATTTTCTGATGGATTCAAATGGAGACACGCTTTATTCACGCAAATCAAAAGATTTGAAAATCAATACTTTTTATACAGATACATTTTTCTTAAAATCCGGATACTATCTATTAATAATAAAGGATGCAGGTGGCGACGGACTTGATTTCTGGGCTAATCCAGAAGGTGGTTATGGTTTTGCACGTCTCGGAAATACGAAAGGTAAACTGATAAAAGCTTTTAATTCAGATTTTGGCAATGATATTATACATCAGTTCCGTGTACAGAAAAATGCAATACAAACCATAGATGATACTACTCCCATTGTAAATATATTTCCTGTTAGGAATAATGGTACTTTTAAAATGGATATTTTCTTAAACGATCCAAAAGATATTGAAATTACAATAATAAGTCCAGATAATAAA
>CAZYEM010000130.1:0-11534 GCA_964646395.1 uncultured Bacteroides sp. | reverse complement strand
CGGATGTATTATAAAAATGGATATTAAAAAAGATATATTTCGGGTTAAAAATGATTATTAAAATCCTGATTCTGACTTTTGGGAATAAGGGAAAATCAATTTTCATAACCCCTTTATTATAGATTAATAAAAATGTAATAACAAATTTAATAATGCAAAATAAAAATGCAATTTTGATACATTTATTAAATCTTGTAAATTCTATGTATTTTTGCAAAGTAAAAAGCAATATATAACTTATCAATTTATATAAAAATTAAAATGAAAAGATTCATATTTATCGTTTTTCTAATCCAATCAGTAATTTTAATGAATGTAAATGCTTCCTACGGGCAATCAGATTCATTTGAATTAAAGGAAGGAGATATACTTTTTCAGGATCTTGATTGTGGTTCGTTTTGCGATGCTGTTGAAAAAGTAACCCGAGGTTATAATGGGTCAAAGTTTTCGCATGTTGCATTGGTTGTTAAAGATAAAAATGGAGAATTGGCAGTAATTGAAGCGATTAGTAAAGGTGTTTGTTTAACTCCACTAAATATCTTTTTAGCAAAGAGTAAGGATAAGAATAATAATCCAAAAGTAATGGTTGGGCGTTTAAAATCAAAATATCAGCATCTGATACCAAAAGCAATTGAAGAAGCTTATAAACTGATTGGGCGGCCTTACGATGATGTTTTTTGCATTACGAATAACGATTATTATTGTTCTGAGTTGATTTACGATGTTTTTAAAACTGCAAATAATGGAAAATCATTGTTTTATTTATATCCAATGACATTTAAAGATCCGGAAACAGGGAAAACATTTCCTGCTTGGGTCGATTATTTTAAGGAATTGAAAAAACCTATACCAGAAGGAGAATTGGGAAATGGACCTGGAAGTATTTCGTTATCAAGAAAAATACAGATAGTTCATATTTATGGAATTCCAACTGGCTATAAAGAAAATAAAAAGAAATAAAAACCATGGAAAGTATTTGTAAAATTTATAAAATTGGGAATGGACCTTCAAGTAGTCATACGATTGGTCCTCGAAAAGCGGCTTTGATTTTTAAGGAAAGTAATGCTACAGCTCATCACTTTGTTGTTACATTATATGGAAGTCTGGCGGCAACAGGCAAAGGTCATTTAACAGATGTAGCAATTACGGAAGCATTGAAACCATTCGATGTTAAGATTATATTTGAACCAACAATATTTAAAACCTTTCATCCGAATGCCATGCTTTTTGAAGCTTATTCTGAAAATGACGGAAAGCTGAATGAATGGCTGGTTTATAGTATTGGAGGAGGTGATTTATCAGCACCTGGGATAACAATTGAGCTTCAGGCGATTTATGAGATAAACAAAATGAAGGATGTGTTGAGTTGGTGCGAGGCTAATGGGAAAACACTCTGGGAATTTGTGGAAATGCACGAAAACAAAGATTTCTGGAATTATTTGAGCGAAGTATGGCAGGTGATGAAAGAATCTGTTGAAATTGGGATAGATACAGAAGGTAGTTTGCCTGGTGGCTTGAATTTGCAAAGAAAAGCTCCTTCTTATTTTATTAAAGCATCCGGATATAAAGCTTCATTGAAAAGCAGATCATTGGTTTTTGCTTATGCACTGGCAGTTGCAGAAGAAAATGCAGCAGGAGGAAAAATTGTTACAGCTCCTACTTGTGGTTCATCGGGAGTAATGCCAGCAGTTCTGTATCATCTTTATAAAAGCTACGAATTTTCGGAGAAAAAAATATTAAAAGCATTAGCAACTGCAGGACTTATTGGAAATCTGGTAAAGAAAAATGCTTCTGTATCAGGTGCAGAGGTCGGATGTCAGGGTGAAATAGGAACTGCATGTGCAATGGCTTCAGCTGCTGCAAACCAGCTATTTGGAGGAAGTCCTTATCAGATAGAATATGCTGCTGAAATGGGATTGGAACATCATTTGGGATTAACTTGTGATCCGGTATGCGGATTGGTACAAATACCATGTATTGAACGAAATGCATTTGCAGCAGTAAGAGCGTTGGATGCTAATGTATTTTCAATGTTATCTGATGGAAAACATAGGGTTAGCTTCGACAGGGTAGTTAGTGTAATGCGCGAAACCGGACATGATATTCCAAGCCTCTATAAGGAGACTTCTGAAGGTGGTTTGGCGAAATTTTAAATTGCCGTATAAATAATTTGAATTCTAAGAAAAAAATAAAACGTATAAACAGAAGGTAAATAAAAAATGAAATTTTTAGCAACTAAATCATAACTTTTTAGTTTATATATCGTTATATTTAATGTATTTCTTAATAATATTAAACTTAATAATATGCTTGCAAAAGACTTGATTGATGAAACCATATTACCTGCAAAAACTTCAGATACAGGTACTTTAGCATTATCATGGATGGATGAATACAAAGTGAATCATTTGCCTATTGTAAATGGAGAAAATTATTTAGGTCTGATTTCAGAAAACGATATTTATTCATCAAATGCATTTGATGAACCACTTGGCAATCATAATCTTTCACTAAATAATCCTGCAATTTTTGATAATCAGCATATTTTTGAGGTTATCAGATTATGTAGTACATTAAAACTTTCATTAATTCCGGTTATTGATAACAAGAACAATTATATAGGAGTAATTACACTACGTAAAATAATAGATGAGTTTAATAAATTCTCTTCTATTGATAATCCAGGAGGTATTATTGTTTTGGAGATTAATGTCAATGATTATTCATTATCCGAAATTGCTCAGATTGTGGAGTCTAACGATACTAAAATATTAAGTTTATTTATAACTTCTCATAGTGACTCCACAAAAATGGATGTTATTCTAAAATTAAACCGAATGGATATTTCGCCGGTTCTGCAAACATTTAACAGATATAATTATATTGTAAATGCAATATTGGCGGAAGAAGAAATAAATGATGACCTTCAGGATAGATTTGATTCACTGATGAAATATCTTAGTATTTAACTCCTTATATTTATTTGATGCGTAATGTTCTTTTTTTTGTACTGTTTTTCTTTATTACAATTCAATGTGCAATTGCTGAAAATGATAGTTTATATATAATTTCCAAAATCAAATTAACAGGAAATCGAATTACAAATGATAATATCATATTCAGAGAGTTAACGTTTAAAATTGGAGATACTGTAACTTTAAGTTCTTTTGAAAAATTAAAAACAAAAAGTTCGGAGAACCTTATGAATATTTCTGTATTCAATTTTGCAACAATCTCCGAAACAATAGAAAATGAAAATATTACCGTTAATATTCAATTAACCGAAAGATGGTATATTTGGCCAATTCCAGTTTTTGATCTGGCCGATAGAAATTTTAATACCTGGTGGAAAAAAAAAGATTTTAACAGAGTAAATTATGGAGTTGATCTGGCAATATTCAATTTCAGGGGGCGAAACGAAACACTTGATTTATTGCTAAGTCTGGGATTTGATGAGAAATATGGTTTTATTTATAAAATACCTTATATAAATAAAAAACAAACATTAGGGCTGATAATTTCAGGTAATTATATTCAAAGCCATGAAATAGCATTAAAAGATTCAAATAATAAAGTTGTGTTTTATAAAAATATTGACAACTATCCTAAAAAAACTATAAACTCTTCCATAGGAATAACATACAGACGAAACATACATAATATTCATACATTTCAGGTTGGATTTGAAAAATATATGTTTAATGATTTACTGTTACAGTTAAATCCTGAATACTCCATTGATAATCTGAATGAAACTAAATATTTTACTTTATATTATCAGTTTAAAAACGATTTTAGGGATTACAAACCTTATCCTTTGAAAGGTCATTATTTCGATTTTGATATTAATAAATATGGATTGGGATTATTAAGTGGTGAAGTAGCTGATTTTATCAGTTTTAAAACTAATTACCGTAAATATATACAAATTAGTCCAAAATTCTTTTTTGCATCGGGTATAACTGTAATGGCAAATTCAAAGTTTCCATATTTTGTGCAAAATGGCCTGGGATATATACGTGATTATGCAAGAGGTTATGAGCACTATGTAATAAGTGGACAGGGTTTTGGACTCATTAAAAACAATTTAAAATATGCAATTCTTCCACAAAGGGTTTCTAAAATTAATGTTATTAAAACAGAAAAATTTAATACCATTCCTTATGCATTTTATGTAAATTTGTACACAGATGCAGCTTATGTTTACAATAAAAAGGATAATAATTATAACTCATTGGTAAACAAGTTTATGATTGGATTTGGAGCAGGCATCGATTTTGTAACTTATTATGATAAAGTACTAAGAGTAGAATATTCTATTAATAGGATGGGTGAAAAAGGATTATTTATTCACTTTATGACTTCAATTTAGTAATTGTTTTAAAATTAATATTATAAAAAATGAGGATAGCTCTGTTTGGAAAAAATATAAAAAGCGAATGCTTTGATTATATAGCTTTACTTCTTGAAAATTTAGAAAACTTAGGTATTCAAATCATTGTATATGAACCTTTTTTTAATTCCATTAAAAATAATTACAATTTTAATGAATCCGTTACGGTTTTCACTGACTATTATCAGATTAAAAACAATACAGACATCCTTATTTCATTGGGAGGTGACGGAACTATGCTAGATACCATATCATTAGTAAGAGATTCAGGGATTCCGGTTATGGGAATTAATCTGGGAAGATTGGGTTTTTTGGCAAGTATAAATAAAGACATGATAATACCAACAATATCAGCAATATATAATGGTAATTATTCGCTTGACAAACGAACATTGGTAAAGATTGAGACGGATAATAATCCTTTTGGTGAAGTAAATTATGCATTAAACGAAATGACCGTTTATAAGAAAAACCCAATGTCAATGCTTACAATAAAAGTATTTGTTAATGATGAATTTCTGAATTCCTATTGGTCGGATGGACTGATAATTGCAACTCCAACTGGTTCAACTGCATATTCCTTAAGTTGTGGAGGTCCGATAATTACACCTAATTCTGAGAATTTTATAATAACTCCAATCTCAACACATAATTTAACGGTAAGACCAATTGTAATTCCAGATACAAGCATCATCAGAATCAAGGTTGAAGCACGTGAAAATGATTACTTTGCAAGCTTGGATTCCCGTTCTTTCAGCATCGAATCTACTAAAGAAATTATTGTAAAGAAAGAAGATTTTAAAATCAATCTTTTAAAAATGAATAATCAGAATTTCTTTTCAACAATACGTCATAAACTATTATGGGGAAATGATGCAAGAAATTAATTATCGTTAAATTATCTTAAAAGCAATAATTTTTTTCTTTTTCAACCGTTTCACTTTTTTTAAATGGAACTGAAAAACGCTCAAACAAAGCATAATAATTGTTAAAAGCTTTCTTTTTTATTATTAAAACTCTCAATAATATTGTTTTAAACAAAAAAAAAAATTACTTTTGCTGACTTATGTTAAAAAATCAGAAAATCAGAAATATCCTGTTTTTTAGTAACTTGATTTAAAAAATATTGAAAATGAAAAAAATAATTATTCTTTTATGTGGAATTTTGTTTTCAACTTATTCCTTTTCACAACGTTCTGAAATTGGCGGTTTAATTGGAACATCTTACTATTTGGGTGATATTAATACATCATCTCAATTTTATAAACCAAACATAGCTGGTGGTTTAATTTATCGCTATAATTTAACTCCGCACTGGGCTTTAAAATTCAATGCTTTATACGGAACTGTTGAAGCTTATGATGTTGATTTTGGTGAAATCAGGAATTTAAGTTTCAAATCCCATATCATGGAATTTTCTGCTCAATTCGAATTAAATTTTTTCCAATATTTCACAGGTAGTAAAAAGCATCGTTTCTCACCCTACATTTTTGGGGGAGTTGCTCTTTTTAATTTCAATCCGGAAGCATATTACTTTAATCCAACAACATTGGAAGGAAAATGGTACGATTTACAACCTCTTGGAACCGAAGGACAAGGAACCGTTACAAGATCGAGTGCTAAGCCATATTCTCTAACACAATTTGCAATACCATTTGGATTAGGTGTAAAATTCAGTTTGTCAAAATCAATTTGTTTAGGTGCAGAATGGGGATTAAGAAAAACATTTACCGATTATATTGATGATATAAGCACAACTTACATGGATCATACAACATTATCAGCAGAAAAAGGACAAATAGCAGCAGCATTGGCCGATCGTACTCCTGAATTAATTGATCCGGATACAAATTTGCCTAGAATACCAAATGAAGACGGTATGTCGAGAGGAAATTCAGAAACCACTGATTGGTATTCTTTTGCAGGTTTAACGATAACGTTTAAATTAGGTTATAAATCAAAACCATCATGTTTTGATAAAGGGTTTAATTACAAAGATAATATTTATTACTAAATAAAGTATTTCCGGGAAAAATAAAGAAAATGAGTTTGAAGGAAAGACTAGACATTAATAACATTCCACAGCATGTTGCCATTATAATGGATGGTAATGGTCGTTGGGCCAAACAAAGGCAACATGATCGTACTTTCGGACATGAAAGTGGAGTTGTTTCCGTAAAGGAAACCGTTGAAGCTGCTGCAGAAATTGGCATCAAATATTTGACATTATATGCTTTTTCTACAGAAAACTGGAGCAGACCCAAAGAAGAAGTGGATGCTTTAATGAGTTTGCTGGTAAAAACAATAAATCAGGAAACCAAAACTTTAAATAAAAACAACATTCGTCTTCAGGCAATTGGAGATTTAAAGAGTCTTGAAAAAGAAACCTATACCGAATTACAAAAAGCAATTGAAAATACAGCCTCAAATACTCAAATGACGCTTATTTTAGCTCTTAGTTATAGTTCACGATGGGAAATTACCGATGCTATTCAAAAGATGGCTAAACAAATACAAAACAATTCAATAAAACCCGAAGATATAAATCAGGAATTAATATCCTCGTTTTTAACAACTTCAAATTATCCAGATCCTGAGTTATTAATAAGAACCAGTGGTGAGTACAGAATAAGCAATTTTTTATTATGGCAAATCGCTTATTCTGAATTGTATTTTACTCCAATTTTATGGCCCGATTTCAGAAAAGAAAATCTTTTCGAAGCAATTTTAGATTATCAAAACCGCGAAAGAAGATTTGGTAAAATCAGCGAACAACTATTAAATTTTTAAAAATGAAATTAAGACTTTTTTTATTTCTATTTATACTCGTATTATTCTCAGTTACTTCAAAATCCCAGATAAGCATTGGAAACGACTTGTCAGAAATTGATTATTCAACTCCCAAGGAATATGAAATAGGGGGTATTACTGTAACAGGAGTCCAGTTTCTCGATAATAATATGCTTATTATGCTTTCGGGATTATCTGTGGGGGATAAAATTACAATTCCTGGCGATAAAATATCAGGAGCAATTGATAAGCTTTGGGAACAAGGATTATTTGAAAATATTAAAATCTCAGCAAGTAAAATAACTGATAAAACTATATTTTTGGATATCTATTTACAGGAAAGACCACGGCTATCTAAATTTAAATTTATCGGAATCCGCAAAGGGGAAGCAGATAAGGTGCGTGAAGAGATAAAACTTACAAGTGGTGATGTAATTACAGAAAACATTATTTCAAGAGCATCTAATAATATTGAGAATTATTTTAATAAAAAAGGTTTTCTTAATGCTAAAGCTACTATAAAGCTTATTTCAGATACTTCAGTTACCAATAGTGTTTTTTTAGAAATTAATGTTCAAAAAAATAAAAAAGTAAAAATAAAGAATATTAATATTCATGGAAATGAGTTTTTAACTGACAATAAAGTAAGAAGATACTTAAAAGAAACCAAACAAAAAAGAATCTGGCATATTTTTAAATCATCAAAATTTATACAAGAAGATTATAAAGCGGATTTAGAAAAAGTTATTGAAAAATATAATGAATTGGGTTTTCGTGATTCCAAAATCATAAAAGATTCAATTTCAAAAAATAACAACAGGTTAATTACATTGGATATATGGATATATGAAGGTAAAAAGTTTTTCTTCAGAGATATTAATTTTGTGGGAAACACAAAATATTCATCTAAGCAATTAAGTGAAATATTAAAAATTAAAAGAGGGGATACCTACAATCAGAAAGCGTTGGAACAAAACTTGTCTTTTAATCCCAACGGATATGATATCAGTTCATTATATATGGACGATGGTTATTTGTTTTTTCAGGCAATACCTGTCGAAATGCAAGTTGATAATGATTCTATTGACATAGAAATAAGGATTCGCGAAGGAAAGCAAGCTCGGATTAATAAGGTTACAGTAAAGGGAAATTCAAAAACCAATGATCACGTTGTAATCAGAGAAATAAAAACAATACCAGGTCAGTTGTTCAGCCGTTCTGATATTATTAGAACTACAAGGGAATTAGCACAATTAAGATATTTTAATGCTGAAACTATAAAACCCGTTCCATCTCCAAATCCTGAAGATGGCACTGTAGATATTGAGTATCAGGTTGAAGAAACTTCATCAGATCAGGTAGAACTTTCTGGAGGCTGGGGAGGCGGTATGGTCGTTGGAACTTTAGGGCTTTCTTTCAATAATTTTTCAGCTAGAAACATTTTCAAGAAAAATGCCTGGCGTCCTTTACCAGCTGGTGATGGTCAGAAATTAAGTTTGCGCGGACAAACAAACGGGAAATATTATTATTCGGTAAGTGCATCATTTACTGAGCCTTGGCTTGGTGGTAAAAAACCCAATTCATTGAGTGTTTCTGTTTATCATTCAAGACAAACCAATGGTTATGATTCAGAAAGCAGCGATTTCGCCTCATTAACAATAAATGGAGCATCTGTAGGTTTAGGAAAACGTTTGAAATGGCCTGATGATTATTTTACAATTTTTCATTCATTAAGTCTGCAAAATTATGTATTAAATAATTATGGTTCATTATTTTCGTTTAGCGATGGTTATGCAAATAATTTGAATTATAGTTTAACAATTGCACGTAATTCAATTGATGCACCTATTTATGCACGCTCTGGTTCCGAAATTTCATTAACATTACAGCTTACTCCTCCATTCTCATTGTTTTCAAGTAAGGATTATACAAATTTAAATGATCAGGATAAATTTAAATGGATTGAATATCATAAATGGAAATTTAAAGCATCCTGGTTTTTCAACCTAACTGGAAAATGGGTGCTTAACACAAAAGCAAGATTTGGTTTTGTTGGATTTTATAATTCCGACATCGGCTACCCACCTTTTGAAAGATTCTACTTAGGTGGTGATGGACTATCGGGTTATGCTCTCGACGGAAGAGAACTTATAGCTTTAAGAGGTTATGGAAATAATACATTAACTCCCAAAACAGGTACAAACTATGTTGGTGGTAATGTTTATGACAAATTTACAGTTGAATTAAGATATCCTTTATCTCTTAACCCGAATGCAACAATTTATGGATTGGCTTTTGTTGAAGGTGGAAATGCATGGAAATCATTTAAGGAATTTAATCCTTATAATATGTATAAAGCTGCCGGATTTGGAGTTAGGATTTTCTTACCTATGTTTGGTATGCTTGGCTTGGATTGGGGTTATGGATTCGACAAAGTACCAGGGTTTACAGATGCTGCTGGTGGACAATTCCATTTTTCAATTAACCAATCTATTGATTAATATATTTTGGCACATAATTTGAGTAAAATCATTGAATAAATAAAATTTTATAAAAATGAAAAAAATAATTTTAAGTATCTCGTTTGTTTGTTTGCTTTTAAGTGCAACTTATGCACAAAAATATGCATATATCGATTCAGAATATATTATGGAAAATATTCCTGAATATAAAGATGCTCAATTAGAAATCGACAATTTATCCAAACAATGGCAAAAGGAAATAGAACTGAAATTTAAAGAAATTGATAATCTTTATAAAGCATTTCAGGCAGAATCAGTCTTATTACCTGAAGATGTAAAGAAAAAACGTGAAAACGAAATAATTGCTTTAGAAAAAGAAGCAAAAGATTTACAAAAAAAGAGATTCGGTAAAGATGGTGATCTCTTCAAAAAACGTCAGGATTTGGTTAAGCCAATTCAGGATAAGGTATATAATGCTATTGAAAAACGTGCTCAGGATAAGAATTTTATCTTTGTTTTTGATAAAGCGGGTAGTTTAACAATAATGTATGCCGATTCAAAATACGATATTAGTGATGATATACTGGATGATATGGGCTATAAGCTTAACAAGGCAGCTCCAAAAACGAATACAAATACAAACAGTAAAGGTGGAACAACACAACCAACTCCAACTAGAGGAGAAACAAAACCTAAATTAGAAGAAAAGAGATAATTTAACAATAATTATTAAGTTTATAAAAAAGTATAATTTGTCAATTAATTAATTTATATAACTTTGCAACGAAATTCATAATTAAAACATAATAAAAGAAATGAGAAATTTTTCAAAAATCATTGTTATTCTTGCTGTATTCAGCTTACCTTTCTTTGCTAATGCACAGAAAACCATAAAATTAGGTCATATCGATTCAAATGAGTTATTAAAGATAATGCCAGGACGTGACTCTGCTCAGGCAGCATTGCAAAAACATGTTAAGGAATTAGAGAATACGCTCAAAGGAATGCAAAGCGAATTTGAGTCAAGATATCAGGATTTTACAGCCAATCAATCACAAATGTCAGAATTGATTAAATCGACCAAAACAAAAGAATTGCAGGATATGCAAGCAAGAATTGAAGATTTTCAATCTAATGCTCAAAAAGATTATCAGGAAAGAGAAAAGAAATTACTTACACCTATAATTGATAAAGCAAAAAAGGCTATAGAAGAGGTAGCAGCTGAAAACAAATACACTTATGTATTTGATAGTGGGGTTGGTGCTTTACTTTATCAGGATTCCAGTGAAGATCTATTTCCTTTGGTTAAGAAAAAATTAGGTTTAAAATAAACTTTAAAAGCTGTCAAATTGACAGCTTTTTTTATAATCATGTTAAAATTAGGTTAAAGCAAAATTCATATTAAGTTCTTTTATAACTTTGAACAAATTTTAATAAACATACTTAAATTCATGAAAAAAATAATGTTTTTGGCAATTTGCTTTTTAATAGCAACTGCTTCATTTTCTCAAACATCAGATGCAAAAGTTAAAAAACTTCCTTCTGTTACCATTAAAAATATTGAAGGTAAATCAATAAATACCTCAGAAATAGCGAATAATGGGAAACCCATAATAGTAAGTTTTTGGGCTCTCTGGTGTAAACCTTGTCAAAAAGAACTTTCCACAATAAATGAAGTATATGATGAATGGCAAAAAGAAACAGGTGTAAAGCTGGTTGCAGTTTCCATTGATGATGCACGTTCAACTGCCAGAGTTAAACCAACTGCTGATGGAAATAACTGGGGATATGAAATATTACTCGACGTAAATAGTGAGTTTAAAAGAGCAATGAATGTCAATCAGATTCCTCATACTTTTTTGCTTAATGGAAAAGGAGAAATTGTGTGG
>CAZYEM010000129.1:1275-11585 GCA_964646395.1 uncultured Bacteroides sp. | reverse complement strand
CTTGTTTGAGTAATAAAACGAATGATTTACCTGCTACTGCAGTTGGCATAGTAAACGTACATGCCGTAGATGCAGTTAAAGTAGCAGTTTGAACAGTTCCATTAGTAAGAGCAAGCGTAGATGCTGTAGTTACAGTTCCAATTGCAACGACAGATTCAACATAATTTGTTATTGTCGGATTAGTTATTGTTGGAGTTGCATTTAATACAACGCCGCCAGTACCAGTTGAAGAACCAAAAGACGCGCTCCAAATTCCAGAGGTTACATTTCCTGTAGTTGTTATACTGGATGATCCAGCAAGCGGAGATGCGCCAATGGAATTATATGATATAGTTTTTGCAGCTGAACCATTAAAAGTTGTACCAGATGCATCGCCTGCACCACCGTTATTAAATGTAACCGCATTAGTAACTGATGCCGCACTACCATCAATACTAGTTATACCAGTTAATGCTAAACTTGCACTTGCTCTGTTTAATGCTATTGCTGTTGTACCAACATAATGCGTTGAATTACCTAAAACAGCACTAGGAATAGTTCCCAATAAATTACCAGCAGTTACTGATATTAAATTTGCGCCATTTCCTGTAAATGCATTAGCAGTAATATTTCCATTTACTTGTAATTTATTTACACCATCATCAGTACCAGTACCCAACAATACATTACCACTATATTGCGCGAGTTTAACTAAACCAGTATCTAAAACTTCAATACTCGGAATACCAGAGACATCACTAGCAGAAAATATAGTTCCTGTCAAACTATTGGTAATTGTTAATAATTGACCATTTGATCCATCGAAACTAACCATACCATTTAATGTTGGATAAACGGTTGCAGTTATATTTTGAGCTGCAGTGCTCGAATCTGCTCCAGAAAATACGATTTTCGGGTCGTTTGATGCTCCGTTATTTGGTGTAATGACTATATTTTTATCAGTTAATGCCATTTTATGTCCTTATATTATATTTTGTATTTATATTAAATACCAAATCTGCCTCTTAGGGCATTAAAATTTTGTAATACTTCTGCTGCAGTTAGCGCACGGTTATACATTTTTGAGTTTGCAATTGTGTTTTTTGGATAATAAGTATAACTTCCGCCACCACTGCCGGCGTTTCCTACCCCACCAAGATATATTTCATTAAGCGTGCCTATACCAGTTGCACTAGTCGCATTAGTTGACCCTGTACCTAACGGTGCACCATTAACATAAGGAGTAAACACATCTCCAGTTCTTACCACTACAACTTGATACCACAATCCTTGATTTATTTGTGCTCCGCTAGCTGCAACTGACCAAGCGGCACACGTTGCCAATGTTGATGCTCCGCTCCAAATATAATATTGCATTTGGGTAGATGTGTACAAAAACCCTGCGTGGTAACCTCGATACACTATAATATTACTAGTGCCTTCAGTTATATCATACGCTGCTTGATTAATATCATTTATTTTAACCCATACTTCCCAAGTATGATTGTTGTATAAGAAGTTTGCAGCGGTTAAATTACCAGTTGCGGTTAAGTACATACTTGCACCGTATTTTGGCGTAGATGCACTTCTTGTAAATGTTATACTATCGTCGTTTACTGTAGCAAATTGATTACGATACAAATTCATAGTATAACCACCAACTGTATCTTTAAATGGCATTGGCGCATTAGTAGTATCATTTTCTACTTTTACACCCCAGAAATCTAATACATAATCATTAGTGTTATCACTTAGTATATCAAAAAAACTTTTAGCAACTGCAGTTGGAACTGCAGAAACTACTACTCTAACCCATTTTCCAGTTACTAGTTGAGGTAAGTAGTCACCACTCGGAGTTGCATCTGCCAAGTCATAAGTTAGCTGTCCACTAGTTGAGGTTGTACCACTTATTTTTCTAACATAAAAACTTACAACATACGTGTCAGTGCCATTTGGCGTAAATGGTGTAGTAAATGTACACCGCAATATGCTAGATCCAGTAGTTCTACATGACATTCTAACTGCGGTCATACTACCATCCGGTGCATCTATTCCAGTAGTGTATACGTTGTTTTCTGGAAAATATCTATTCCACGTAAATGCTTGTGCTAAGTTCCCAGTGCCTAAAGTAGAAGTAAACTTTTTAGGATTTTTAAAATCTAAATTTAACAGTAAACTATCTGTAACTATGTTTGGGCTGTGCGTTAAACTCATAATCCGTATCTCGCTTTAGTTGCATAAAAAATTTGATTAAGTTCTGCAAGCGATAACTGTCTATTATAAATCATTGCTGCTCCAATACTACCCTTAAACCATCTACCGAAATAGTCAGTAGCCCCAATAGTTAAATAAGAGCTTGCAAGATTTAATGGAGTAGCATAACTTGACGAACTACCTGTCACAGAATTTATACCGGATGAATTACCACAGTATAATGTTGTGTTGTTTGCAACACCGTCCCCTAATGTAGTTATTGCAACCATATTCCATGCTGCCTTATTTACAACTACTGTAGATGGAGTATAATCGTTATTCCAATATGCAGACGTAGCGTAAAAGATAGATCCACTAGTATTGATTGACAACAATGCCCCGCCTGATGCAGTTCTAGCACCGTAAGCGATTAGACCAGTATATGCATCAACATTAACTTGTGTAGTATCTGGTTTACACCAACATATCATAGTGCGATTAGATGAACCTAATGGTAAGTTTACTGGGTTTAAAGAATAAATTGCATTACCAGTTCCATTAAGACTAAACGTTCCATCGCTGGCATATGTCACATTAGCAGTTAATGTGGTATTGCGAGTCATATCAAGAAGTGATTGTGTTGTAGAACGAGCACCTGATACAAATGGAGTTGCATATGACCCAGATTCTAATTGAAATCCACAAAAATCTATAACATATCCACCAGTTAATGAACTAGAGTGTATGATAAAAATATCTAATCCGCTGTTAGTAGCATCTCCAGTTAATGTATACCGTTTCCATGAACTTGTAAAAGTTGGATTCCAATCACCTGTTGGTGTTATATCGCCTATACCAGATTTGCGCCAAATTTCTTGCACATTTAATCCAGTAGATGGAGCTGCAACTATTCTGGCATAATATGAAAATGTATAAGTTCCGGTGTTTAAGCTTGCTCCAGGTATAGTTATTGCCCAATACTTATAACCAGTTGACCCTGATGAATATCGCATTACTCCAGGAGAATTAACTGGATTAGAAATGCCTGTTACATAAGAATATGTGTGCGTGCCAGTAGCATCATAATTATACGATGGCATAGAAAACGCAGAACCAGTATAATTTGCATACGGATATGTTACATAATTAACTGTATTTGCACCTTTATATGATTTTGCAGTATTAGAAGAATCCATGTATAATACTAATCCATTAGTTACTATACTCATATTCCGTATCTCCCTCTAATTGCATTGAAGTTTTGTTGTACTTCAGTTGCGGTTAATGCTTTATTATAAATTCTAGTTGCAGAAATTCTACCAGTAAAGTTTAAAGTTGTTGCCGGAGTAGGTCCAAGCATACCAATGTTTGTTACTGCAGTAGTATTTGTTATAGATCCAGTTGTTCCTGATGTTCCAAGAACTGTTCCGTTAAGGTATAAAATCATATTATATCCATCAAATGTTGCTATTAGATGGCTCCAGTTATTAACAGATAGTGTTGAATCTACTGAATTACCTGCCGAACTTCTAGTACCAGCAACAAACCGTTCAAATATAAAATATGTAGTAGTAGTTGCGCTACCATTAAAATACAAATTGTAACCATCTCTACCGGATCCTGGATTACCTTCTCTACAAATAATACCAAGCCACGCGTTTGCACCTGGATTAGTTGTTGGATAAACCCATGCTTCATATGAAAACGGTAACACACCTAAAAACTGTAAATTTGAAGTGGATGCTAAACTAATATAATTGGATGATGCCGCAACATAATTTAAATATCCAGCTGTGCTATATGTTGGAGCATTTGCAAGAGTTCCATTATTACTATTATTACTTGTATCTTTTACCAATACATTATTAGTATTTGTATTTGGATTAAATGTAGTCATACTAGCACTACGTTCTAATTGCAAACCATCCCACCAAATGGTTCCAGACCCTAATGTTTGCGACCCGTCAAGCCTGACTGCAACGTATGCAGTTGATGCATTTACTAGTGTATAAGTACCGCTTATACGAGTCCAATTAGTTCCAATTGTTGGATACGGAGCTCCGCCTCCTGCTAAGTATCCGCCAGCTGAACTAAGTTCTGCAATCCAACATCCTTCGATTGTCATTGAAACTGATGCTTTAACCCAAACACTAACTGTCCAAGTTTGACCTGCAACGGCTGGAGATAGTTGCCAAGTAGATGCATTGTAGGTTGGGGTGTAGGTATCTGTGCCAGTTTGAACCATTTTCATTGGTTTATTTTTAGCTCCAACTGGAGATCTAGTTGTAGTATCAACTGATAATGTACAATTACTACCCACAGAGGTATTTACCCATGCAAATATGTCCAATGGTTTTGGATGTACATTTGGACTATAGCTTTTTTGGTTTGCAATATCAAAATTACAAACTAACCCGTTAGTAACAATTTGTGGATTATAACTAACTCCCATAATTAAAATTCCACAATTAATTTTTCAACATCTTTACGTTCTGCAAATACAGTATAGAAACAGTTAATGTTTTCTCCGCCTACAATTACTGTATTATCTACAATATCTTCAACCCATAAATCTTGTGATTTACCAATAGCAGTTAAGTTTACTGTAATAGTATCTTCATGGACCAATTCAGTCCAATAATCTGGTAATTCTATAACATTAGAATCTTTTAATCTACCACGAACATAGACACCATTTTCTGGTCCCTCTAAACTACCATAACGCAGTTTCATATCTGGTTTAGTTGGATGGTCAATTACGAATGATTTAGTAGTAGCAGCAAATGAACCGTTTACTTGAAGTTTATAACCTGGTGTAGTTGTACCGATACCAACTGAACCGTCGCTATTAATTCGCATTTTTTCAGTTGCATTTGTATACATTAATAACGGATATGCACCTTGTGATGCAATAAATGGTGCATTACCATTTATTGACCCTAATAACAAGTCAGATGTTGTGTTTGCACCAATAACGGCAGCGACATTTGATTGAGAACTAATTGCTGTAGAACCAACAACTTGCAATCTAGCACTCGGAGTAACCCCAATTCCAACATTACCACTAGAATCTAACGTCATCCTAGCAGTAGTAGTATCAGCGCCCACGTTATAAGTATTAAATGTAAATTTAGCATCAGATGGTGCTAAAATTTTATATTCAGAACCAGCAATGCCCATCCCATAAAATGCGCCGCCAGCATCGTCATACAAAGAAAATACTTTATTAGCTGCCAACGTTCCTAATGATAATCTGGCACGCGGAGAAGTTGTACCAATACCAACATTACCACTAGTATCAATAACAAATGGAGTGCTATCTGGATTAGTGCTATCTTCAACTATAAATGAATTTCCAGTTCCAGTTTGCGTGATTCTAAATGCATCAGTTGAACTATTAACAGATACAATAACAGTACCAGTTATTGTTCCACCAGAAGATGAATATTTTGTATTCGCAGCAGTAAATGCAGCTTGAGAAATAGTAACCCCAGTATTAGCTTGAGTAAACGCAGATGTAGCAATCGTCGTTCCGGTATTGGCAACTCCAAACGCTGCTTGTCCGATGGTTTCTGTATTTGCTCTAGCGAATGCTGCTTGTGCAATTGTTACTCCAGTATTAGCAACACCAAACCCAGCTTGCGCAATTGTTACGCCAGTATTGGCTTGTGTAAATGCTGCTTGTCCGATGGTTTCTGTATTTGCTCTAGAAAATGCTGCTTGACCTATTGTAACGCCAGTGTTAGCAGTACTCCAAGCAGATCCAGTTAATCCAGTATAATATGTTCCATGTTGCCCGTCAAGGAAATCCGAATTAAGATTTGATACTATGGTATTGGATACAACAGTAAATGGAGTTGTTCCTTGTGCAGCGCTAAAATTAGCATTACTAGAATTTACCGTACCAACTTGCAATATATCATAAATTGCGCCAGTAAAATCCACCGTAGTTGTTGGTTCAGCTGCAACATTTGAAAATAATTTCCAAACGCCATCAGTAGCATCTCTAACAAATCCAGTATGTTGATAAGTTCCAGAAGTAAAATGACCGACAAGACCGATATCTTGCAAATTAGCCAGATTATTTTGCGCCAAATAAATTAATGAATCGTCAATGACTAAATTATTTGAACTTAATGTTGTTACATTTCCACCAAGATAAATATTTCCTGTAATACTTAAATCAGTTGTAATCGTAACAGATCCACTAATTGTTCCACCATTAGCAGAAAATTTAGTATTAGCAGTATTATACGCAGAGTTAGCTTGAGCAAAAGCTCCTTGACCAACAGAAATACCTGTATTAGCAGCAGCAAACGCTGCTTGGGCAACTGTTACTCCAGTATTAGCTTGACCAAATGCAGCTTGACCTATAGTTTCTGTATTTGCTCTAGCAAATGCAGCTTGAGCAACGGTTACACCAGTATTCGCAGCAGTAAATGCAGCATTAGCTTGACCAAATGCAGCCCGACCTATAGTTTCTGTATTTGCTGCATTAAATGCAGCTTGAGCAACGGTTACTGCTGTATTGGCTTGAGTATATGCTGCTTGCCCTATGGCCACGCCAGTATTAGCCTGCCCGAATGCAGTTCCTGTTAATCCAGTATAATATGTTCCATGTTGTCCGTCAAGGAGATCTGAATTAAGGTTTGATACTAAGGTATTAGATACAACAGTAAATGGCTGAGTACCATTTGCAGAAGAAAAATAGACATTACTTGAAACTAGGTTTGGAATAGTAACTGTATTTGCGCCACCAGTAAATGTTAATCCACCATTTAAATACCATGTCTGTACAAAGTTAGATAAAATATCACCATTATTCATTGCTAGCGCATAGTTAGCAGATCCATTAGTTGCATCGCCATATAGACCAACGTTTAATCCACCAGCATGAATATCATGGGCATAACCGCGAACGCCTATGGCGCTACCGCCATCACTAGAAGAAGTTACGTGACCTTCACCAACTACCCCCCCAGAACGTGTTCCAGAATTAGTATAACCAACCCCATAAACACCAATACCATAAATAGAAGAATTAGAAGCATTAGCGACACCCTCAGCAATTAAACCTATATTATGATTTTCGTTTTGTTGTATTTCAACTGATGTATTTGATACAACAGCTAATGCATTCGGAAATCTAGTTAAATTTGCTGAAGTTGCTGGCCCAACTAATACAGTATTAGAATTTAAATTTCCAGTAACATTTAACGATGTTCCAGTAGCAGAGCCAATACTAGGAGAAACCAATACTGCATTATTAGAAAAAACTAATTTACCAGATCCAGTTTCATCAGAAATAATTGATGCTAATTCAGCACTAGTAGTAGAAGAAAATTGCGATAATCCCGTAGCAGTTAATGCCATATATGCAGCAGGAACAGATATAAATACGTTCTTAGTTCCTGCTGAAAAATGTACTATATTACTACTATTTGAACTGTTTAATATCTGAGTTCTTATTATTGAATTATTAGAACTTACATATTGACCAACGCCAATTTCCCATTCAGATCCGCCAACCAATTCAACAACATATGGAAATGTATTAGATGTTGATATACTTGAAGCAACATTCTGATATCCCGTTGGAGATCCAGTTAATACAATAGGCACAACTCCAGTTGTAATAGAAGATTCTTTTACTCTATCGTTTAACTGTAAAGCCATATATTACTCCTAATAAACCCATACCATTCCCTTTAGAGACCCTAAATATAAACTATTTATTATATTTAATAAATACTTGATTATTAATCTAAGAATTAAATAGAGAGAATATGCTAGGATTTTATGCAATAAGTTCCAATCCAATATCGTCTTCTGGCGTTGCGGCAGCGGAATTACACACATCTTCGAACGCAACAAGTTCGGTTGCAGCAGATCTTACAACTCAAATTTTATTTAACTCTGTAGTATCAACAACAGTAACAACAACTGCTCCATTATCAACTAACATAACAATAGCTGCATCAATAACAGATATTTTAGTATTAAGCACAGCTTCAATTAATACTCAAATAAATTTAGCAGCTGATGCTGCTTCGCTAGCAACAAGTGGAGCTGCTCTGGCAACAGAAGTTAAACTTAATACTTCTATAATTGATATTGTTACTGCTGTATCAGACCTCTACACATCAATTGAACTTCAATCAATTGAATCTTGTATTGTATCAAATCTAGCACAATTAAACACAGGCATTGTTTTAATAGGTTTAGCTGCAGATATAGTTATAGCTAATTCAGCATTAACAACAGAAATATTTGTAAACGCAGAAACATCTGCTATTACAAGCATAAATTCAGATCTAACCACAAGTATAGAAACATCTGCTGCAATAGAAAATATTGCTACAGCTGAAGCAACAACGTTACAAACAAGTATAACTGCTACAGCAACAGCGTTAAGTTTAACTTCTACTAATTCAGCATTAACCACCAGCATAATAGTATCTGGATTAATATCCAGTAATACAACTGTAGATCCAGCATTATTAACAACCTCTATTGAGTTACAGGCAACAGATTCTTGTATCGTATCCAATGCTGCTCAATTAAATACCGGAATTGTTTTAATAGGTTTAGCTGCAGATATAGTTATAGCTAATTCAGCATTAACAACAGAAATATTTGTAAACGCAGAAACATCTGCTATTACAAGCATAAATTCAGATCTAACCACAAGTATAGAAACATCTGCTGCAATAGAAAATATTGCTACAGCTGAAGCAACAACGTTACAAACAAGTATAACTGCTACAGCAACAGCGTTAAGTTTAACTTCTACTAATTCAGCATTAACCACCAGCATAATAGTATCTGGATTAATATCCAGTAATACAACTGTAGATCCAGCATTATTAACAACCTCTATTGAGTTACAGGCAACAGATTCTTGTATCGTATCCAATGCTGCTCAATTAAATACCGGAATTGTTTTATTAGCCAATGCTGCATCGCAAGTAACTGCAAATCCAGATTTAACGACTAGCATAACAATTACCGGTTCAATACAAAGTATCTCTACCGTTTCTCCTGTAAATATATTTGTAAGTATCCTACTTAACGGTTCTATTTTAGGTCAGTGTATATCTGATCTAAATCAAGGCAGGATGGTATCAGAAAACCTAAAAACTGTATCATCAGTTATAGGTAATTTAACAACAAGAATACAAGCTAATGCTGTAATATCATGTATATCATCTAGCAATTCATCACTAAGAACTCGTATTAGATTAGCATCTATCGATTCTTGTGTTGTATCTAATGCTGCTCAATTAAATACAGGTATTGTTCTACTTGGCTCTGCTCAAAATATAGTTTCTATATCAAGTCCAGGATTAATAACAGAAATTAATGCGCAAGCGCAAGTCGAAACTATAGCTACAGCTAATTCTGATCTATTAACTTCTATTAAATTAGCGTCAATTGATACTTGTATCGTATCAAATGCTGCTCAGTTAAATACAGAAGTTGTACTACTTGCCTCTGCTCAAAGTATATCTACTGCTACAAGTAGATTAACAACAAATATTAGACCTATAGCGCAAGCTCAAGATATAGTCTCTGCTAACTCTGCTCTATCGACTTCTATCGAATTACACGCTGTTAATTCTTGTATTGTATCAAATATAGGGCAATTAAATACAGGTGTTGTTCTACTTGCCAATGCATTAGGCGTATCAACTGCTACAAGTAGATTAACAACAAGTATTAAACCTATAGCACAAGCTCAAGATGTAGCTTCTGCGAATTCTTCCTTATTAACTTCTATTGAACTACATGCAATTGATTCTTGTATTGTATCTAATGCTGCTCAGTTAAATACAGGCGTTGTGCTACTTGCTAATGCCCTAGTGGAAGTTAATGTATATCCAAATCTATCTACTGATATTAGAATAGCTGGGTCAATAGTTGATGTAACCTCTGCTAACTCTAATCTATCTACCTCTATTGAACTACAGGCAATTGATTCTTGTATCGTATCTAATGCTGCTCAGTTAAATACAGGTCTTGTGCTATTAGCTAATGCCCTAGTAGAAGTTAATGTATATCCAAGTCTATCTACTGATATTAAAATAGCTGGGTCAATAGTTGATGTAACCTCTGCTAACTCTAATCTATCTACCTCT
>CAZYEM010000129.1:0-1175 GCA_964646395.1 uncultured Bacteroides sp. | reverse complement strand
ATTGAACTACAAGCAATTGATTCTTGTATTGTTTCAAATATAGGTGCATTAACTACTGAAGTTAATATTACTGCCATGGCACTTGGCAGTTCTTCTACTCTTGCTGATCTAACGACAAGTATAGAAACACAGGCAGTTATATATGGTTCTACAGAGAGTCAAGGGAATCTATCTACCTCTATTAAGTTGCAAGCAACAGATTCTTGTATTGTATCTAATGCTGCTCAGTTAAATACAGGCGTTGTTTTACTTGCCTCTATTATAAGTGAATCAACTACCACAGCAAATCTATTTACTGAAATATATGCAATTGCTCAGGGTAATGGTGAATCAAATACCTCAGCAAATCTATTTACTGAAATATATGTAAATGCTGAAGTAATTACAGATTGCCAAGTATTAGCAGATCTAACTGCCTATGTTCCATTAGATTCTTCGGTATTCTCTGAAGTATCTGCTCTAGCAACTACTCTGGATACAAATATTACTGCATCTAGTAATATCGTAGTTGAAGTAAACAGTGCAGCAGATCTATTTACCTCTATTGAATTAGCCTCAATTGATTCTTGTATTGTATCTAATGTTGCTCAATTAAATACAGGCATTGTGCTATTGGCTAATGCCCTAGTGGAAGTTAATGTATATCCAAATCTATTCACGGAAATAACATTAACTTCCTCTACGCTACTTGTTAATACAATATCCTTTGGTATTATAACAACTTCTATTGAATTAGCGTGCCAAATTGCATCGAATAATTCGTGTAATATACAATCTGCTGATTTGCTTGTTAGAAGGGTTAATAGATTATATAAATTATTGATTACTCATAATTCTAATGATAATCTAGTGCAAGTAATTGATCATAATGTATTACCGCTTGTGACAAGTTCTCTTAATTCTATTAGTATTAATGAAGTTGAAATATTAATACATGTTAATCATAATGATATTATAATAACTAATCCAGATAATGTTCTAATGATAACCAATAATTCTAATGATAATCTAATAACAATATAAAGGTATTAAAATGCAAATCTATTCTCCTACTCTTAAAGGTCCTCTTAAAATATCTGGCTTTATTGATCCGGATGATGTTACTACGGTAAAAGTCTATTGGAATGCGCCTGTGTTCTCTACTCTTACTGTCTATAGATCTGGTGATGTTACTC
>CAZYEM010000128.1:6141-11595 GCA_964646395.1 uncultured Bacteroides sp. | reverse complement strand
CCAAAACACTTCCAAAAATAATACTTGAGAACGGATTGCCAGTTATACCGCAAGCCCCTGAAGAACAGCCTTCATAATAGTAATATAGATAACCGAGTACTCCACCTATAATTACTCCTGAGAGTGGTTTCCATAAATAAGCAGAACGTATCAATTCATTGAATGTCTTTGGTTTATTATTATTGTCGCAAGTTTCTTTCATAATATGTTATTTTATTATTAGTGATTTTTTTGATGTTGTATGAGCCTTAAAATAACCTAAAGCATTGTTATTAATATTAGAAACCGGATTTGCAGGTGTGGCACTGGATTGATTTATATTTTCGCTTAATCCGAAGAAGTAATTGTAAACAGATTCATCAATACATTGCATATCAACTTTTATTATATCACTTTTGTTTGCTTTAACTCTTAGTGGGCGATCTGATACAAGACCATTGAATCCGAAATCACTTTGAATAAAGACATCATTTTGTAATGTATCATTTCTATAAACTACAAATTGAAAATAATTTGTAATATTTTTAGGATCAGTATATTTGGGAGTAATTCTAACAATATTATTACTGCTGATTCCTCCTCCCATCGGCCCACCATGTCCTCCTCCCGAACTACTTTCTATTTGTTGAATTGAATCTAAATTAACCATTACAGGCATTGTTGAGCTAGCCATAAAAGTTTCACTATTTACTTTTATATTCATTGTGTATGTATGTCCTTCAATACCAATTAAACTATTGTTTAAATATAAACCAGATATTGCTTCAATTAATGTATCTGTTTGATTCGTAATATTATTTGTTATTGTTACAAATGCTCCACTAACTGTTGGATTAGCAATAACTTCATCAAAATTAATGGTTTTTGTAATTCTCACATAACATTCTCCGGCCATATTACTTATATTTCCTTCAATTACATATCTTGGATTACTTTTATTAAGGTTAATGTCAATTTCTTTTTCGCAGGAAATGAATAAAACTATTGATATTATTATTAAAATATTCTTTTTCATAATTTAAAATTTAAAGTTCCAAGAAATAGACGGAACCCATCTGAATAATGAAGTTTGTACTGCAACAGTTTTATTTGGATTACTTTCACTTTGTTCGAAGCTGATTAGATATGCATTTTCTCTTCCGTATGCATTATACAAACCAAAAGACAATTCTGAGTTAAAGTGCTTTTTTTCTTTCAATTTATAAGTTAATCCTAAATCCAGGCGATGGTAATCGGGCATACGGTATCCGTTTCTTTCAGTATATAGCCAGGTTGTTTGTCCTGCAACTTCATATTTTCCACTTGGAAATGTAACGGCATTTCCTGTTTGATAAACCCATATTGCAGACACATTCAGTCGTTTACTTATATCATACATGGCAACAATCGAAATATCATGAGTCCGATCCTGACGGGCAACATACCAATCGTTTTTGTTAATTCCTTCAATTTGTTTTTCGGTACGGGAAAGGGTGTAAGATATCCAACCTGTAAATTTTCCTTTGTTCTTTTTCAAAAGAAATTCAACTCCATATGCTCTTCCTTTTCCATATAATAATTGGGTTTCTATAACACGATTGCGTTCATCTGCTGCATCTTTGTAGTCAATTTGATTTTGCATCCATTTATAATATGTTTCAACACTAAATTCATAGGTATTTTCTTTAAAATTCCGGAAGTAACCCAATGAAATCTGATCTCCTATTTCGGGTTTAATAATATTAGTATTCATCACCCATTTATCAGTTGGACTGGTAGTAACTGAATTATTGATTAAATGTAGGTTTTGAGTATTACGGCTATATGCAATTTTAACAGAATTATTTTTATTAAATATATAGTTTATTGCAAATCGGGGTTCAATATTGATATAGTTTTTTACTGGAGAAGTCTGATTTATTGTATCAATTATATTTTTAAAATTATCCAATACATAATAATTACTTCCTCCCAAAACAACAAAATTCGATAATCTAAGCCCATAATTAATTTTTAGTTTTTCAAAAATTTGTCTTTCATTTGAAATATATAATGCAGACTCTAAACCATCCCTTATATCTGAAAGATTCTCTGAACTTGCAGTATCTGTAATTTTACCTGGAATAACAGTATGATAAATAACATTTAATCCTATCTTCCATTCATTATTATTGTTTGCAAAATATTGAAATTCCTGTTTAACATTCCAATCCCTTACTCTTGAAAGTATAGAAAAAGGATTTGCATTGTTTGTCAGGTTAATATTATAGTCGTAGTTGCTGTAAATAAGAGAAGTATTAGAAAAGAGTTTGTCGTTAAATAAATGATTGTACCTGATTGTTGCTGTTGAATTTCCCCAATCAATTGCAAATCTGTTGTTCAAGCTTAATACATCTCTTCCAAAATATCCTGAAACAAAAATCTGATCTTTGTCGGAAAATCGATAGTTGAATTTAGTATTAAGATCATAAAAATACAATTGATTATCTTTGAACTGGTCTGATAACTTTAGAAAAAGATCAGCATAGGTTCTTCGGCCTGAAATTAAAAAAGATGATTTCCCTTTTTGAATAGGTCCTTCAATATTCAGTTTTGATGAAATTAAACCAATGCTGCCATTTGCAGCATAAGTCTGATTATTACCATCATTCATTTTTATATCTACTACAGATGAAATACGACCACCAAATTGTGCAGGTGCTGTTCCTTTATATAGTGTTACATCTTTGATAGCATCTGAGTTAAATGTTGAAAAGAAGCCCAATAAGTGGGATGCATTATAAACCGGAGCATCGTCGAGCAGTATAAGATTCTGATCTATACTTCCACCACGGACAGTAAACCCGCTTTGACCTTCACCAGCAGCTTTTACTCCAGGCAGTAACTGCAATGTTTTTAATACATCTTTTTCGCCAAACAGAACAGGCAGTTTACTAATTGTAATTACATTTAGTTTTTCAACTCCCATCTGTGATTGTGTAATCCTGCTGTTTTCTCTGGATGCAGATATAACTACTTCATTGAGTTGAAAGCTGTTTTCATTCATAATTACATTCAGCTTTTTGCTTTCAGTTAAATTTACACTTATTAACTGATCCTGATATCCGATATAAGTAAAAAGCAATTCGTAATTTCCTTTTGGTAAATTTAAGGAATAATAACCATAGGTGTTTGCAGAAACTCCAACTTGTTTATTAGCTTTATTTACTACAGTAGCACCAATAAGTGTTTCACCACTTTTTTTGTCTGATATATAACCGCTTACAGTAAAAGATTGAGCAATTAATGTATAGTTTATGAATAGTAAGAGAATGAATATTGTATTTCTCATTTATAGTTATTTCAGTTTGTTATAATTAAAAAGATAGTTTGATGTCAATGCAATATCAAATCTAATATTATTTATTCAAAAAAATTATTCAACAGCAAAACCACTTGCAACCCATCCTGTTATGCCGTCCTGCATTTTGTAAACTTCTTTAAATCCTTTGTTTATCATGTAATTACCAACTACCTGACTTCTGTTTTGTGTTCTGCAATATACGATATATTTCGCTTTCGCGTCAAGTTTATCTAATTTAAAGTATGCATCGTTCTGTGAAATGTCGATATTTATTGCTCCTTTTATATGTCCGGTGTTATATTCAGCTGGTGTTCTAACATCCAAAATTACATATTTAGTTTTACCCGACATCATTTTATTTACATCTTTCGAATATATTATTTTTAGTTCTATTGGTGTAAATGCACTAACTATAAATAATATAGCAACTAAACCTAAGATTTTTGTTTTCATTCAATCTGATATTAGAATTTGTATTTTATTTTATTATTAACTGTTATTAAGTTGTTTAAGTAAAAAATCTTTCTGTTTTACACCAACAAAACGATTTATTTCTTTTCCATTTTTAAAGAGTATCATGGTAGGAATACTTCTTACGCTATATTTGGCAGCAGTTACTTGGCTTTCTTCCACATTCAGTTTCCCTATTCGTGCATCGCTTTTGATTTCTGCAGCAGTTTCATTCAAAATCGGACCTAATAATTTACAGGGCATACACCAATCGGCCCAAAAATCTACAAGGATTAGTCCCTTACCAATTTCCTGCTGAAAGTTTTTATCGTTGAGATGAGTTATTTTATCATTGTCCTCAACATTAGGAGCATTTTTCATTTTTTTATAATTATGATAGATATAATAGATGAAAATTCCTAATCCGGCAAATACGATTATTAAAGTTGTGTTCATTTTTTTATTTATTAAGCTATTGGTTAGTATTATCTAAAAATTGGGTCAATATAGTTGTAATTTGTTCTTTAGTTTGTATGCTTGAAGTTGCTTTTACCACTTCACCATTTTTATAGTAAATAATAAATGGAATTCCAGTAAAACCTTTTACTTCAGGTAAATTTCTTATTATATGCGATTCGGGATTATCGAATTCCATATCGAAGAATTTTACTTGTTTGTAATCGTCTTCAATATCTTCCATAATTCCATAAACAGGAATACACATTGGACCCATGCGACCACAACAAACCATTACATTTTCATTTTCATTAATTAGTTTCTGATGATCAGCAGCTGTTTCTATATGTTTTAAATTTGTGTATAACATTTTCTTATTGATATAAAATTTATATTGCAAAATTAGATTCTAAAACAATGCATATAATCAAATTGACCTTTTACCAAAACAAGCTATTGATTGAATTAGGACAGTTTTTTTGTTGAGATAAAACAAGATCTTGGTTTTAGGAGGTAAAAGACAAGATTTTAGATATATTGCATTTTCATCTATTCTACTACAACCGAGACAATGGCTTATGGAATATTGACATTACCTTTTGTAAGATTGTCAATGGCTTTTGGAAAGATTGTAAAGAGAGTATGGGAGTATATTTTATTGTTTACACAAAATAATTTATAATCCCTTTAAATCAAGAAAGCCTTTACAAATCAATTGCAAAGGCTTTCAGGTATATTATAATTCTAAAATGAAAACCTATCGGGAAACCATTATCTTTTTTGTATAAATTCTATTTTCTGCTTTGATAGTAAGGAAATAAACTCCTTCGCTAATTTTTTCGAGTGGGATAACAATACTGTTTTTGTTACTTTTTATAGTATAAACCCTTTCACCTAAAATATTATATAAAGAAATAGGAATTTCAATAGAATTTTTGTTTTCGATATTAATGTTTAAATTATTGCTTGCCGGAATTGGATAAACAGTTATCAAATCAACTGATTCATTATTTTTCTCAATTTCATTTCCATTTACAGTATGTAAAATATAAGTTAGTGTATCGCCTGTAGAATATGAACCATCCTTGTAAATATAAATTTTGGCAGTAGAAGTAACTTCAATATTACCAGTCCATAAATGAACACCTGCCCAACCAAATCCACCTGGTTTAATGCCGGCAAAACTCCCGGTTGCAGGTATCCCCAACCAACATTCTCCCGATGAA
>CAZYEM010000128.1:1601-6131 GCA_964646395.1 uncultured Bacteroides sp. | reverse complement strand
AATAACATCCTCCTAAGGTATCGTTTTGCAAAAGTTCCCATTTCATAAAAAGAGTATCAGCCGAGTTGTTGGCAATATGAATACTATCGTAAGAAAGAGAATTGCGTGACTGATATTTGATTAGTGTTGTAGAAGGCGTAATGGTATATTGTGCCCGGCTTTCACTTGCAAAAAGCATTGCAAATGCCAAAAGAGTATAAATAATGTAAGTATAGCTTTTATTCATTTCGCAAAAATAATAAATATCTATTAAAAAACGAATGTTTTATGAACATCAGTAATTTAAATATTAATAATGATAAATTATTCAATAATAACTATTTCATAGCTAACTTCCATGGCTTTGCGATACATGGCAGAAACACCGCAATAATTTTCCTGAGAAAGCTTAATTGCTTTTTGAAGTTTTTCCATTTCCAAATCCTTACCTTTGAATTGGTAAATGATATGCATTTTCGAATATACTTTTGGATGTTCTTCCGTTAGGTCTGCTTCAATTTTAATATCGAAAGCTTCTAATTCCACTTTCATTTTCTTTAATATTGACACTACATCCATACCTGTGCAACCTGCCAATGCAGATAACATCAACTCTTTAGGACGAGGGCCTGCATTTTCTCCACCAAATTCCTCTGCTGCATCTAAAATAATATGATGTCCACTAACTTCGGTATCAAATTTCATTTTGCCTACCCATGATGTATTTACGTTATGTTTCATTTTTTTTGACTTATTAATTGTTAAACTGAATGCAAAATTACATTAGTTTGTTTTAAGCAAACCTATTTTTGCTTTTTTATTAAACAATAAAGGAATTGATTTGGCTCAGGATTTTTGTTGTTTTTAATATTTTTTGAGAATTATATTAATCTAAGGTTTCTATTTCCAACTTATTATTGATTGAAATCAACAGCTCTCGTTCCGAATTGTAATACAGGTTTATTAATTTATTGTTTTCCATTTCATACTCAATAGCTGCTATTTGCAGGAAAGAATTATTGCTAAAATATAGAATAATCTCAAAAGGCATATATTTTTTTTCATTCTTCTCTTCAAAATTTTCATCTAATTCTGTATAAAAATTCCATAAGGTTTTTATATCAATAATTTGATTACCAACAAGCGAATTTATTTCCTTCACTTCTTTCGCTCCCAAACTGTGTAATTCAAATTCATTGTTTAATTCATCTATTTTCAAAGAAAAAGCATTAAAAAACTCCTGTTCGCTGCTAAAAGCAAATGAGAAATAAGTATTATCCAGTTTTAGTTGAATTCCTCCGTCCAAAATCCATGTATGATCCATATCCGGTGATACATAGTTAAGGTCAGTATCATAAAATTCAATATCATTCAACGTTTTGTTAAGCAAATATGTTTTTAAAATCTCATCATATTTTTCCATAGTGTTTTTGTATTATTTAATGTTTAACTGTTTTTGAATTTATTTATTCTGTTTACGTGTTTAATTTCTGCAAATATATTTATTTTTAGTTACATAAACTCATTATTTACTTTTCATTATCAATATTAATGCATAGTAGATTATACCTTATGAGCTACTTATAATAATAAAATGGAAATATAATACCTAAAACCTAAACTGAAATTAAAAAGGCTGCCTCGAAATCAAAGCAGCCCTAGTCTAAATATAATTAATAAACTTACTAAAAATTAGCTTTAAGAGCAACTACCATATTACGTCCTGGAGCACTTATTCCCGATGCAAAATTGCGGTAATGTTTATCCAATATATTTTCCATACCTAATTGCAGATTAAGTACTTTATTAATCTGATAAGCAGTACGTAAGTTCAAGGTGTACCAGGATGGTGTTCCTTCAACAGTAGCTTGCGGTAAATTATCTTCGCCACTTTTGCTGTAATCATCCAAACGTTTCCAACCATTGTAACGGGCATACATTTCAGCTTTAAACTTTTTGGTTTCAAACTTTACCGAAGTCATACCAAACAACGGAGGAATATGATCCAAAGGAACATCGCTTTCTTTTAATCTGCCATAAGTATAGGTTAAACTGGAGTTTAGCGAAAGTTTTTCGTTCATTTGCAATGAAATATTTCCCTGCAAACCATACACATAAGCTTCGCCAGCATTTGTAGCCGATTGAACTGCGGTTTTCTTATTATCCCAAACAATAGAATCCTGTCCGTTAAATATTGAATTACCTACAATAATTGCATCTTTAAGTAATGTATAAAAGCCGGTAATTTCGAGTTGAATCATATTATTAAACGTTTTACCAATTGTAATATCAGCATTATAGGCAAACTCTGGTTTAAGATCAGGATTTGGCAACACAATTACACTTCCTGCTTTTGAATCATTTACTTTACCTACATCGTCCACATTGGGAGCTCTAAAGCCCGAAGAGGTCATCAAAGCAAAACGCCAGTTATAACCGGGCATATAAACCAATCCCAGATTTCCGGTAAAAGCTGCATTATTCTGTTCAATTGTTTTATCAAAAGGAAACTTAGTTATCTTCATCATAGTATCTGAATATTCTGATTTAAGATTTATAGTACTTAACCGAATTCCCTGAGAGAAAATAAGTTTTTTACTTATTTCCCAGTTATGTGATGCATAAGCAGCCAAAGTTGTATAATCGCTTCCATTATCAGGATATCTGCTTGCGTTGTTCATCGTTTTCAACAATGTATTTACATTTATATTATATGCATAGGAACCTACATTATTATAAACAGCTTCCAATCCATAACGCAATTCGTTTTTTTCTTTTATCTGTTTCATAAAATCAGCATTTAAAGATAAAACATCAATAGTTTCTTCCTGATGGCTTTCAGCTGAAGCGTTAAATTTACGATTTATACGGTCTTCACTTATATTTTGATAAGCAGTTGTAATTGCAACATTATCATAAAAACTTGTTTTGCTTTTAATTTCAGTTCTTATTGAAGCAAACAAACGGGTTTGAGGTCCATAATACCAAGCAGCATATTTCAACTTTCCAGCAATCATCTCCGTTAATCTGTCGTATCGGGGAATATCTGATGAATTAGAAAATTGTAAATTAAGTATATATTTCAAATTTTCATTAGGTTGAAACAATACTTTTTGCATGATATCATACTGAGTATATCCCGAATTTTTTTGAATATTAGGATCGCTATTTGTCAGCATAGAATCTTTACCATTTATTCGTTCAGCATAATATAAACTTTTCCCCCAATCTCCATATTTACTATCCCGCTCATTACCCATTCTTAAATCACCAAGATTTTTGTATGAAATACTGGTTAAGAAAGCCCATTTTTTAAATCCGAGATTAACATTTATATTTCCTGCTATTTCGTTATTAGCAGATGAATAACGTGAAAAAGCTCCTGCTTTTACATACGTTTTTTCATCAATGGACAGCATCGGATTTTTTGTATAGAAAGACATTACACCACCTATCGCATCACTTCCATATATTACTGAACCAGGTCCGAAAATTACCTCTACCCTATCCAAAATACTTGGATCAATAGTGATTACATTCTGTAAATGTCCCGAACGATACACTGCATTATTCATTCTTACACCATCCATAACCATCAATACTTTATTGGCCTCAAAACCACGCAAAACAGGACTGCTTCCACCCATCTGGCTTTGCTGAATAAATACATTCCCTGTCTGTTGCAACATATCACCAGCCGTTTGCGGATTATTAAAAGCAATTTGTTTGCTGCTGATAACATCTATTTTATGAGGAATATCAGACTTATTCTCCATTACTTTATTGGCAGATAATACAAACTCTTTCAGTTTTATCACATTGTCGGTAAGCATTACTACATTTCCAGCTGCAATAATATCTTTTTTTGAAATAGTTGTAATCTGATAAGCCAGGTGTTTAAATATCAGCATTTCATCCTGAGCAAACTTACTTATATCCACATTACCGGCTTTATTGCTGGTTGCTGATCCCACTTTTCCCATAACAGCCACATTCTCTATAGGCTGTAAATCTGATTTGTCAATAACTTTTATAGTCTGAGCAAATCCTGTAACAGTTAATATAACTGCTATTATAAAAAAACTTACTTTTTTCATTCTTGTATTTAATGTATTTTTTAAATAAAATAAACTGCCGGATTTAAACAAACTGTTATAATCTAATTTGTTATTAATCGGAAACATTAAAATAAATCAGGCAGATATGTTTTTATAAATTATTCAACTATAAATTTGGTATATTATCTTCTAGCATCTGTAATAGCTGCAAAAACATAAGATTTCAATTCCGATTCTGCTTCAATTGCTTTGGTAGTTTTATTTAACCACCAATCCAGATTTTCAACTTCTCCTTTTGCAGGAAAAGTGCTTTCTGATGAATATGCTATAATTGGGAAAACCCTTTCATTACCAGCAATAATAATATACGATTTAGCACCGACAAAAATATGCATTGCATTCTTTTTGCAAATCATCAGAACCATAAAATACCAGATAACTCATTTTAATATTATCAGGACTAATTTTTAATTTGCATCTTAAAAAATCAGTA
>CAZYEM010000128.1:0-1591 GCA_964646395.1 uncultured Bacteroides sp. | reverse complement strand
AGTAGCCACCTTTAATGCTTTTTCTTTGTTAACATCCTCTGCTTTTACTGAAGTAAATAATAAAAAAAAAAAAAAAAATAAAAAAACCTGCTATATAAAATATATTCATTGATTCTTAAATTAAATGAAACCTGATTACAGCATAATTTTTATCTGTTTGCATCTATTAAATTTGCAGCAATGTAAATTTGCTTAATTTATAATTGATTATTCAATAAAATGGATTTTTGAATAAACAAGTTGAGTTGATTAAATAACTTCCTTTCAAAAGATGCGTATCTTTTCTTAAAGAGATGCGTATCTTTTCATCAAAAGATGCGTATCTTTTCTTCAAGAGATGCGTATCTTTTTAGATTGATTAAATCCAAAAATAAATGGAAGCAAAATAGGCTTTCATACTATTATGAAAGTCAATACTTAACCCTAATAAAATGATATACAAAAAATCCAACTATGGAATCAGGAAAACTGAGGTGGAGGTGTAATTACTTCTTTGGATAAATTATAAAAGTATTTTTGTTTGAAAAAATAAGATCTGTTTATTTCTTTATTGAAAATACTGCTATAAACTATAGATTGGGTAATATAAACGAAATTGAATTTCTGGAGCAGGTTTAATGTTTTGGACTTTGCCGGATCATTATTCATGGTGTTTTTCACCTGCTTACTTAATCCGGAAAATAATATTTTTTCCTGAGTATCATTTACACATTTATAAATAATAAAATTACCTTCTGTTTTTGAGTGAACTACATCATACATATTTCCCATGTATGTAAATTCATGGCTTTCCAACCAGCGGATACCCATTTTTTCCTGCAGGTTTTTATCGTTTGGAAATCTGAATTGTGCAAGTTCCGAATCAGGAACACCTCGTTTAATAGCTGTTTTTATCTCCTTTTTAATAGTACGCTGCATTACTTTAAATACAGCAAAATAACCAAAAAGATGGAAAATAATTACAAATATTACTAATATGGATGTTAGCTTTTTCAATTCTTATTTAAATTCAATGCAAAGATATTGAATATTTCAATACCTTAAATATATGTTGTATTAAGCCACTCTTGGATTAATCTCAAGATTATCTAATTCAATTCTCAGATTATCAATAATAAAAATCTGGCGATCGGGTGTGTTTTTACCCATATAAAACTCCAGTATTTGCTTGATGGAAGAATCTTTTTTAAGAATTACCGGTTCCAAACGAATATTAGGGCCAATAAAATGCCTGAACTCATCAGGAGAAATCTCACCAAGTCCTTTAAAACGTGTTATTTCAGGATTAACACCTAATTGAGCCAAGCCATTTATTCTTTCTTCATCCGAATAGCAATAAATGGTTTTCTGCTTATTTCGAACTCTGAATAAAGGCGTTTGCAAAATATATAAATGTCCTGATTTAACAACTTCAGGGTAAAACTGCAAAAAGAAAGCGAGCAATAACATACGGATATGCATACCATCAACATCGGCATCGGTAGCAATAACAATTTGATTATATCTCAGGCTTTCAATGTCTTCATCAATATTTAATGCAGATTGCAATAAATTAAATTCTTCATTTTCATAAACCACTCTTTTTGTCAAA
>CAZYEM010000127.1:0-11613 GCA_964646395.1 uncultured Bacteroides sp. | reverse complement strand
AACAGTTTCAACAACATTGCAGGGTATCTTTGTATCGTAATAATATAGTTACAATATAAAACAAATAAAATGAAATATTCAAATGATACACCAGTTCCATATAGGGGAAGTTGGAGCGAACAAAAAGAAAAATTAAAGAGAAAGTTTACAATTTTAACCGATGGTGATTTGCAATTCGATGTAGGTAAAAAGGATGAAATGTTTGATAAAATTGAACATAAAATAGGTAAAACAAAGGAAGAATTACAAAAAATAATCGCAACACTTTAAAAAAAAATCAAATGAAAAAATTAATCTTTAAACTTACTGCTATTCCACTTATTGCAGGATTGCTTTTGACATCATGCTTATCTTCAAGCGAAAAAGTTGAAAATGCAGAAGATAAGTTACAGGAAGCAAATGAAAATGTGCTTGAAGCCAGAGAGGATTTATCTCAAACAATTCAGGATTCTATATCAGATTATCAGGTATATAAGTATGAATCTGAGCAAAAAATAAAAGCTCATGAAAAAAATATTGCTGAATTTAAAGCACGTATTGCAAACGAAAAAATGGAAAACAAAGTTCAGTATGAAAAAGATCTGGCAAAATTAGAAAAGAAAAATACTGATTTGAAAAAGAAACTTGCTGATTACAAACAGGAAAGCAGTGATAAATGGGAAATATTTAAAACTGAATTTTCCCGCGATATGGAAGAATTAAGCAAATCATTTAAGGATCTTACCATTAAAAATGTAAAATAAAAAAACAAGTATTAATTTAATAATCTAAATAACAATAAAATGAAAAAGTTAATTTTAATTATCATTGCCATCTTTGGAATGATTAACATCAGTAGTGCACAGGATAGCGAAAACGATTTTCGCGAAAAATTTCAGTTTGGAATAAAATTAGGTGCAAATTATTCAAATGTATTTGATACAAAAGGAGAAGACTTTGTTGCTGATCCTAAATTCGGGTTTGTTTTTGGTGGTTTTGTAGCCATTCCAATTGGGAAATACATTGGTATTCAACCTGAATTATTATTTTCTCAAAAAGGGTTTAAAGCAACGGGTGTACTTTTAGGAAGTACTTATGAATTAAAACGGACAACAAGTTATATTGATGTACCTATTTTATTTGCATTAAAACCAATAGAATACTTAACTCTTTTAGCAGGTCCTCAATATTCTTATTTAATTAAGCAAACCGATGCATTTGCAAATACAACCACGAGTATTCTTCAGGAGCAAACATTTGAAAATGACAATATCCGCAGAAATACTTTTGGGTTCATTTTTGGAGCTGATTTAAATTACAGCAATCTTGTAATTGGTGGAAGAGTTGGTTGGGATATCATGAATAATAACGGTGATGGAACTTCAACAACTCCACGTTACAAAAACGTTTGGTATCAGTTTACCCTGGGATACAGATTTTTCTAATTTGAAAACCAATTAATAAATCGTAGCTGTTAAAAGCGGAGTGCCTGAAACAATTCAGGCACTTTATATTTCAGTTTTACTATTTTATTAAGAAAACATTTAATAATTTAAAAATGAAAAAAATAATTGTTGGATTTGGGATATTGTTAATATTCTTAGGTTCACTTCAATCTCAGGTTTCTGTAAACATTAATATTGGTTCACCACCTCAATGGGGTCCGGTTGGATATTCGGGAGTACAGTATTATTATTTACCAGATGTAGAAGCTTATTACGATGTTCCATCATCAAGATTCATTTATTATGAGGGAGGATTTTGGGTTCACAGAACATATCTGCCAACACGTTACCGAAATTATGATCTCTATAGAGGTTATAAGGTAGTAATGTCTGATTATCATGGAAAAACACCTTATCATAATTTCAAAACCCATAAAATGAAATATGGTAAAGGGTATCGGGGTCATACTCAAAAAAATATTGGTCAAAGGCCTGGAAAAGCAAAACCAAGGGGAAATATACATTCCAATGGAAAACAAAAAAACAATGCAATACACCAAAATAGCAACCAAAACAGAAATAAAAATGGTGGCAATAATCATAAAGGTGGTAATCATAAAAACAAGTAAAAAATAATGTTTTATAATTTAAAAAATAAAAAATCATGGGAAGTTTACTTTACGTAATAGCTATAATCCTTATTATTGCTTGGGCAGTCGGGTTTATTGGTTATAGTGCCGGAGCCTTGATACATGTACTTCTGGTAATTGCAATAATTGCAATACTATTGAGGATAATACAAGGCAGAAAAATATTATAAATCAAATAGTTTTTAATAATTAGATACTAAAAAAATGAAAAAAATGAAATCATTGGCTGTAATTACAACAATAGCCATCTTATTAATGGTAATAAATGGATGCAAGGACTGTAATGATGAAAATCCCAGAGCCAGGGTTATAAATAATGGGACAAAAGAAATTAGTGTTCAAATAAAAACATCAGGAGGAAATACAGAAAACATTAATAATATTCCAAAAGGCACATCATCCGAATACAGGAGTTTTGCAAGAGGATATACTGTATTTACCATTTCCGTGGGAAATGACTCGTATGAAACAGCATTTCAAATGAATGAATGCTTCGAATATGATATTTCCATAGATGCAAATAATCAGATTACTACAATGCCAAGAGACAGAAATGATTAATTTATAAAAAATGTATATTCAATATTATAAATAAGTTAAAAATTACAACATGAAAAAACTCACAATTTATTTAATGTCAGCAGCATTATTGTTAGCGGTTCAGCCACTAAATACAAATGCTGCAACCTTTAAGGATCCGATAGAAATTACAGATCCTAAAACAAAACCTGTTGAATCGGAAAAAGCCAACACTTTACTTTTAAGATTAAATGAAATAAACGAGATGGATAAGTCAAAACTGAAATCTTCGGAAAAAAAAGAATTAAGAAAGGAAGTGCGAGCAATCAAAACCGAGCTAAAAGCGAATGAAGCCAGAGGTGGTGGTGTATATTTATCAGTTGGTGCAATAATTATTATCGTATTGTTACTGATTATTTTATTATAAACAATTAAAAAACAAAAAATCATGAGTAAAGGAAAAGTTTTATTAGGTGTATTGGCTGGCGTGGCTTCCGGTGCATTATTAGGTGTTTTATTTGCCCCTCAGAAAGGCAGAGATACACGCAAGAAAATCTCAAGAAAAGGTGAGGATTATGCTGATGCTATTAAAGATAAATTCAATGAATTTAAAGATGGTATTTCAGAAAAATTTGAAAAAGTGAAGCACGATGTTTCTGATTTTACCGAACAGGCTAAACATAAAGAAGCAAAAGCAGAAAAGAAGATTTAAGTTGCTATATATATGTTTATTATCAATTTAAATATTCGTTAGTTCTGTAGAAATTCTTCTACTTACTTTCCAAAAGTTGCTATGCAATTTTTGGAAAGTAATTTAACAATTTTAAAAACTTACTTATTGAATTAAAATATATTAACCATGAAAATTAAAAATACAAAACACAAATTATCTGCTTTTAAAGCAAATGAATTACTTCCTTCTTTGCATACTTTTGATTTGCCGACATTAATTGAAAAAATGAAGCACAGTCCTACATGGGTAAAAGGAGAATTAAATGCTATGATTATTTCGAAAAGTCCTGAAAAACAGATCATACTAGCCAATTTGTATAAAGATACTGAATTCAGGTCCGTTCAATCTAATAAATCAATTACAATTCAAATTATTGAAGGAGAAATAGAATTTAAAACTATTAAAGAATCTGTTACTCTCAAAAAAGGGCAATTGCTTAATCTTGTTGAAAATATAGAATATAGTATTAAAACAATAGATGAAACTTTACTCTTGTTTACTATCGATAGTTTTGTATTACAATTAAATTGATTAGAATATTACTTTTAAATTAATAACCTGATAAAGAGAAATATATTAAACAATTAAACAATTAATCATATTATAAATTACAATTATGTTAGAAGTTAAAAAAGAAGGCATTTTATTATCAAAAACCAATCTGGATTTTGAAAACGAAGCTGTTTTAAATCCAGCAGCGATTCGCGAAAACGACAATGTTCACATTTTTTACAGAGCTGTTAGTAATGGAAATCATTCAACAATTGGTTATTGCAGACTAGAAGGTCCATTAACTGTTGCCGAAAGATGGGATAATCCAATTATTGTTCCTGAATTTGATTATGAATCGCATGGTGTTGAAGATCCGAGAATTGTAAAGATTGATGATTTATATTATCTTACATATACAGCATACGATGGAGTAAATGCTCGTGGAGCTTTAGCAATTTCAAAAGACTTGATAAACTTTGATAAACAAGGTGTTATTGTTACTTCAATGACTTATGCAAGATTTGTTTCGCTTGTTGAAAGAGCTGGTAAAGTAAATAAAAATTATTATACAAATCAAAGTTTTTACTATCAGGAAGCTGACCCTGAACAAAAAATGATTCTCTGGGATAAAAATTTAATGTTTTTCCCTAGAAGAATTAAAGGAAATCTGGTATTTCTTCATAGAGTTCGTCCCGGCATTCAGCTGGTTTCTGTAAAAAACATTAAAGAATTAAATGAAGAATATTGGAAGGATTATTTTATTAATTTACAGGATCATATCTTGATGGATCCGCTTTATGAGCACGAATCAAGCTATATTGGTGGAGGATGCCCTCCGATAGAAACAGAACATGGTTGGTTATTGATTTATCATGGTGTTCATGATTCCAGCAAAGGACCGGTTTATTCAGCTTGTGCAGCTGCATTACTCGACATAGAAAATCCAATGAAAGTTATTGCTCGTTTACCAAATGCATTGTTCGCTCCTGAATATAAATGGGAGCTTAAAGGTGAGGTAAACAATGTTGTTTTTCCTACCGGTACTGCTATATTTGGCGATACATTATTTATTTATTATGGTGCTGCTGACACACATATTGCCGTTGTTTCATTAAGTTTATCAGCATTATTAGAAGAATTATTAATACATATACCTAAAAATGAAAAATAATACCGTTTATAACAAATCTGATTATGCAAATATCATAAATCAAGCAGAGTTAACCGAATTTAATAGTTCAAACCAGTTAATAAACACAGTAGAAAAAAATGAATTGCCCGAAATACTTTTCGTAACTTCTTACCCTCCCAGAGAGTGTGGAATTGCAACCTATTCTCAGGACTTGATAAAAGCAATTAATAAAAAATTCAGTAATTCGTTATCGATAAAAGTTTGTGCATTGGAATCAAATGGCACTGTTTATCCCTATCCAAAAGAAGTAAAATATATTCTTAAAACATCAATTGCTGATAGTTATAAAAAGCTTTCTTTAGATATAAATAATAATGTCAATATTAAAATTGTAATGATTCAGCATGAGTTTGGATTTTATAAATTGCAGGAAGACGCTTTTATACAATTCATGTATGAAATAAATAAGCCAATTGCAATTGTATTTCATACCGTTTTGCCTCATCCTGACGAAAAACTGAAATCAAAGATAAAAGCTATCGGAAGTATCTGCAATTCAATAATTGTTATGACAAATACGTCTGCTGATATTTTAATAAACGACTATAATATAGCTCCTGAAAAGATATCAGTAATTGCTCATGGAACTCATTTGGTTTCTCAATTAAATAAAAATTACCTTAAACTAAAATATGGTTTAAAAGGACGAAAAGTTCTTACTACTTTTGGTTTGTTGAGTTCGGGAAAGAGTATAGAAACTACCTTAGAAGCATTGCCTGCTATTATTAAGCAATGCCCTGAAGTAATGTTCCTTATTATTGGCAAAACGCATCCGGAAGTTGTAAAGTCAGAAGGTGAAAAATACAGGGAAATGCTCGAACAAAAAGTAATACAGTATAATCTACAGAATAATGTGATTTTTATAAATAAATACTTGGCTTTACCCGATTTACTGGAACATTTGCAGCTTACCGATATTTATTTATTTACTACCAATGATCCTAATCAGGCGGTTAGTGGTACTTTTGTATATGCCATGAGTTGCGGTTGTCCTATTATTTCAACCCCTATTCCTCATGCCAAGGAAGTTTTGACTGAAGATACAGGAGTAATTTTCGATTTTCGTAATTCAAAACAATTAGCCAAAAGTGTTATTGGATTACTTAATAATGAAGCATTAAGAAAAAACATCAGTTCAAATACCTTACAGAAAATTGTTTCTACTGCCTGGGAAAATTCAGCTGTGGCACATGCCAGACTTTTTGCCATTATAGCCGAACCAAAGATTGTATTAAAATATAATCTGCCTGAAATCAACTTAAATCATCTGAAACAGATGACAACCAAAACAGGAATTATTCAGTTTTCAAAAATGAATCAACCGGATATTAATACCGGTTATACGTTGGATGACAATGCCCGGGCATTGGTTGCTTCGTGTATGTATTTCAAATTAAATATTGATGAAAATATTCTGTTTGATATTCAAAAATATCTGAATTTCATAAATTTTTGTCAGCAACCTTCAGGTAATTTCCTTAATTATGTCGATAAGGATTTAAATTTTACCGATCAGAATAATCAGGTAAATCTGGATGATTCAAATGGCAGAGCAATATGGGCACTTGGCTATCTGATTTCACTGAAAATTGAATTACCGGATGAAATTATTATAAAAGCCAAAACTATTTTCGATAAATCACTGGTATTGATAAGCACTATGCATTCAACACGGGCAATGGCATTTGCCATCAAAGGCATCTATTATTACAATAGTGTTATTGAAAAATCTGAAAATATTTTTCTTTTAAAAACATTGGCTAATCGTTTGTTTAAGATGTATAAACACGAATCGGAAAAAGATTGGGAATGGTTTGAGGATTATCTTACTTATGCTAACAGTATTTTGCCGGAAGCTATGCTATACGCATGGTTGTTGACAAACAATTCTGATTACAAAGAAATTGCAATAAAATCCTTCGATTTTCTTTTAAATCAAACATTTAACAAAAATGGAATTGAAGTAATTTCAAATAAAAAATGGCTTAAAAAGGGCAATAAAGCTGAACCTTTTGGTGAGCAACCTATTGATGTTGCATATACAATTATGACTTTAAGCAAATTTTATAATACATTGCATTTAGAAAATTATCGTATAAAAATGGAAATTGCTTTTAACTGGTTTCTGGGCAAAAACCGTTTACAACAGATTGTTTATAATCCTTGTACAGGTGGTTGTTACGATGGGTTGGAAGAAAACAATATAAATTTAAATCAAGGAGCCGAATCGACAATCAGCTATCTGATGGCACGCTTAACCATTGATAAATATAAAATTTCAGAAAGAAAACCATCTACACATAAGAACTTCTTTTTATCAAAAACTATAAAAGTCAAAGAATTAAATATATAATATAAAAAAAATCAATTTCGTTTTTACACAAAAATATCATTTTAATTTTCACAAACAAAAAGAGAGTATAACTTCATGTTGTACTCTCTTTTTGATAAATCTTATACTATACTTTCAACAATATACTATTTTTTAAAAACTTTTTAGAAAAGTGTGAATTATGTAAACTTTAATATTAATTATACAACCTTATTGTATCAAACTTAACTACCTTTACCACATTAATATTTATATCGAATAATGAATAAAAACAGGCATTTTATAATTTATTTCCTGTTTTTTATTTTTACTACCTGTCGCTTTTAAATTTCCGGAAATGATCGCAACAAAAGAAATTACTTTTATATGCCAATTTATAATTAATATTTAAAAATAAGTCATTTGAAACTATATATCAAATACATGGTGAGCAACCGCTGCAAAATGGCTGTGAAAGAAGAGTTGAAAAAACTTGGGCTTCACTTCATCGTTGTTGATTTGGGCGAAATTGAAATAATGGAAAACATTTCGGCTGAAGTACGCGAACAACTCAAACTTCAGCTTCATAACTCAGGACTCGAACTAATGGACGACAAAAAAGCCATTTTAATAGAGAAAATAAAGAATGCCATTGTAGAAATGGTTCATCATTCCGATGAAATGATTAAAATAAACTTTTCCGATTATTTAAGCCAAAAGCTAAATCACGATTATACTTATATGTCAAACCTTTTTTCGGAAGTTCAGGGCAGTACCATCGAGCATTTTATAATATTGCATAAAATAGAACGAATCAAGGAATACATTATTTATGACGAACTTACAATTTCCGAAATAGCCTGGAAATTAAATTACAGTAGCGTAGCACATCTATCCAATCAATTTAAAAAAGTTACAGGATTTACACCTACACATTTCAAGCAATTGAAAGATAAACGCCGGACATCGATTGAGGAAATAGGAAACACAAATGAGTAAAATAACAATTTATAATAACATTATGAAATTCATAAGTGAAAACAAAATAAAACTAGTCTATTTTCTATCAGCCACCATACTGTTATTGATTTTGGCAATGTTTTATAATTATAATCAAAAAGCAAAAATAAATGCTAATTTAGTTGAACACACTCAGGATGTTCTTCATAAAAGCGATAAAGTAATATTTGATGTCATCAATATAGAAACAGGTTTTAGAGGATACCTCTTATCTGGTAATGAAATTTTTCTGGAACCTTATATTATTGCAACAAAAAAAATCAATTTTGATATATTCGAACTTACAAATCTTAGTAAAGAGAATCCTAATCAGCAAAAACGTATTATATTATTAAAAAAAGCTATTGAAGAAAGACTGCTTATAACAAATAATATAATTGAAATTCAAAAAGAAACAAAGATTAAAGAGACAGAAAAAATTGCAATTATTGAAAAAGGTAAATTGCAAACAGATAATATAAGAAGTATTATAAATGAAATAAATTCGGAAGAATTTGAATTGCTCAAACAACATAAAGAAGCAAATGTTAAAAGCAAATATGATTCCAACATTATATTCATATTGCTGATTGTTTTTATCTTAATTGTATGTATTCTTATTTTTATAATTTTCCGTCATCAGATATTCAAGTATGAAGTATTAGAGAAATTTACATCTTCCCAAAAATCTCTTTCCAAATATACGCTAAGTCTTATCGAAGCAAGCCTCGATCCGTTGGTTACTATAAATACCGAAGGGAAAATTATGGATATGAATGAAGCATTGGTTAACATTACCGGTATTTCTCGCGAAGAACTTACAGGGTCTGATTTTTTCGATTATTTCACCGAACCACATAAAGCCCGTGAAGTATATAAGGAAGTATTTGCAAAAGGTTCTGTTGCAGATTCACCACTTACAATTCGTCATAAAGATGGTAAACTTACCGATGTATTATTTAATGGGTCTGTATATAAGGATGATAAAGGTAATGTGCTGGGAGTAGTAATTGTAGCAAGAGATATTGCTGAGCAAAAATGGGCAAAAGATTTACAGATTGCCAATAAAGAGCTTTCTTATCAAAATGAAGAAAAAGAAAAACGTGCTCAGGAATTAGTAATAGCAAACGAAGAACTTACCTTTCAGAATGAAGAAAAAGAAAAAAGAGCGCAGGAATTAGTAATTGCAAATGAAGAACTTACTTTTCAGAGTGAAGAAAAAGAAAAAAGAGCGCAGGAATTAGTAATTGCAAACGAAGAACTTATTTTTCAGAATGAAGAAAAAGAAAAAAGAGCAAGTGAAAATAAAGAGCTTGAAGAATTAAGCGATTCATTAAAATTAGCTTCTCAATATGCCCGCAGTCTGATAGAAGCAAGTCTCGATCCGTTGTTTACCATTAATCTGGAAGGAAAAATTACCGATATGAACAATGCATCTGTTAATATTACCGGTGTATCACGTGAAAATCTGAAAGGTAGTGATTTTTTTAATTATTTTACTGAGCCACAAAAAGCAAGGGAAGTATATCAGGAGGTATTTGCAAATGGTTTTGTAGCAGATTATCCTTTAACCATTAGAGATGGTAAACTTACCGATGTATTATTTAATGGTTCCGTTTATAAAGATGAAAGAGGAAATGTACTGGGTGTCGTTGTAGTTGCAAGAGATATAACGGATCAAAAGCGAATTGCAACAGAATTAACCGAAGCAATTGTTTTTGCCGAGTTAGCTGTTGCAATTGCAGAAGAAGCAAAGCTAAAAGCCGAAAGTTCCACGTTGGTAGCAGAAACAGCCGTTAAAGCCAAGCAACAGTTTCTGTCGAACATGAGTCATGAAATCCGTACACCTATGAATGCTATTATTGGCTTTACTAAAGTATTGCTAAAAACAGAAATGTCAGCAAAACAAAAAGAATATCTTACGGCTATAAAATTGAGCGGAGATGCGTTAATCGTTCTTATTAACGATATACTCGATCTGGCAAAAGTAGATTCAGGTAAAATGATATTTGAACAAACACCGTTCAAGATGGCATTATCCATTTCGGCTATGTTGCATTTGTTTGAGCCTAAAATCAGAGAAAAGAATCTGGTATTACATAAAGTGTATGATCCGGATATTCCCGAAGTACTAGTTGGTGATCCTGTACGTTTACATCAGATAATATTAAATTTAGTAAGCAATGCCGTTAAGTTTACAACTAAGGGGCAAATAACAGTAAGTGTTAAATTGCTGAATGAAGATGATAAAAACGTAAATATTGAATTTGCTGTAAAAGATACTGGTATAGGAATTGTACAAACAAAATTGGGAAAAATATTCGATAACTTTCAGCAGGCATCAAGTAGTACTTCACGATTATATGGTGGAACCGGATTAGGACTTGCCATTGTTAAGCAATTGGTAGAAGCTCAAAATGGGAGTATTCAGGTTATTAGTGAAATAAATGAAGGTTCAACCTTTAGCTTTATTCTAAATTTCAAAAAAACTAAAGCAAATGTAGATTCAGAAATTGAACTCATGGAGTTTGATACCGAAATAAAAAATATAAAAGTTTTGGTTGTTGAAGATATAGTTCTCAATCAGCTATTAATGAAAACTCTATTGGATGAATTCGGTTTTGAACGCGACATAGCTTCTAATGGAAAAATTGCACTCGAATTACTATTAATCAACAATTATGATGTTATTTTAATGGATTTGCAAATGCCCGAAATGAACGGATTTGATACAACAGAATATATCCGTAACAAGATGCATTCCAACATACCAATCATTGCTTTAACAGCTGATGTAACCACTGTGGATCTTGAAAAATGCAAATCGGTCGGAATGAATGACTATATTGCTAAACCAGTTGACGAAAGGATATTGTACAACAAAATAGTGGGAGCTGTAAAAAAAGCAATCCGGACAGATATTCCTGTAGAAGAAGCAACTAATGAAGTTAAAGTTATAAAATATACTGATCTCGATTCTTTAATTCGTCGTACAAAAGCAAATCCGGTTTTGATGATGGAAATGATTTCCCTATATCTGGAACAAACCCCACCACTGATAATTGCTATGAAACAAAGCTGGAAAGCTAAGGATTGGCATTCATTATACTCAGCGGTTCATAAAATAATTCCTTCATTTTCAATTATGGGTATTAATGGTAATTATGAAGATATGGCGAGAAAGGTTCAGGATTATGCTAAAAACCAGCAGGAATCCGAAGGAATATATAATATGGTTCTGGAAATTGAAAATGTTTGCACAGAAGCATGTGTTGAATTAAAAGTTGAACTAA
>CAZYEM010000126.1:0-11655 GCA_964646395.1 uncultured Bacteroides sp. | reverse complement strand
CCAATGAAGCAATTAAAGATTCAGGAATAGACATTGAAAAAATCGATCTTGATCGAGCTGGCGTTATTTGGGCATCCGGAATTGGTGGTTTAATTACTTTTTACAACGAAGTTACTGACTATGCAAAAGGTGATGGTACTCCAAGATTTAATCCGTTTTTTATTCCAAAAATGATAGCAGATATTACTGCAGGTCATATTTCAATATTACACGGTTTCAGAGGTCCTAATTTTGCTACAGTTTCTGCATGTGCTTCTTCTGCTAATGCTTTAGCTGATGCATTTAATTATATACGTTTAGGTAAAGCTGACTTATTTGTTTGCGGAGGATCAGAAGCAGCTTGTTCGCAGCCTGGTATTGGTGGTTTTAATGCAATGCAAGCTATATCAACACGTAATGATGATCCTAAAACTGCGTCACGTCCTTTCGATAAGGATAGAGATGGTTTCGTACTAGGAGAAGGTGGTGCTGCATTGATATTTGAAGAATTAGAACATGCTTTAGCAAGAGGTGCAAGAATTTATTGTGAAGTAGTTGGTGCTGGACTTTCAGCTGATGCTCATCACATGACAGCTCCTCACCCTGAAGGTCGTGGTGCATTTAATTCAATGAAAACTGCTTTGGAAGATGCAGGTTTAAACACTTCTGATGTTGATCATATCAATACACATGGAACATCGACTCCACTTGGAGATATTGTTGAACCGTTAGCTATTGTTAGATTGTTTGGAGAACACGCTTATAATATTAATATAAATTCAACTAAATCAATGACTGGCCATCTCTTGGGAGCTGCTGGTGCTGTTGAATCAATTGCCTCTATTCTGGCTGTATATAATGATATAATTCCTCCAACAATTAATCATTTTACTGATGATCCTGAAATTGATCCAAAATTAAACTTTACGTTTAACAAAGCAGTTAGTAGAACTGTGAATGTTGCATTAAGTAATACTTTTGGGTTTGGAGGTCATAATGTTTCTTTAATCTTTAAAAAATTTAAAGATTAAGAGTTTTGTCATTATTACCTATTTTTAAAGCATACTTTTCTAAGGACAAATATTTGTTCCAATCTATAAAAAATATTCTCGGGTTTTATCCCGGGAATATTTCTATTTATAAGTTGGCTTTTTTGCATAAATCTGCATCGCAAGATGTGAGAAAAGGTATTAAAGTAAGTAATGAGAGACTTGAATATTTAGGCGATACAATATTAAGTAGTGTTATCGCTGATTTTCTTTTCAAAAAATATCCTTATAATGATGAAGGTTTCTTAACAGAAATGCGTTCGAAAATTGTAAGTAGAGCTAATCTGAATAAGCTTTCTCATAAAATGGGGTTAAGTAAATTAATTCAGAAAGACAAGGAATCCAATAATCAATACAGATCAATTGAGGGAGATACTTTCGAAGCTTTAATCGGAGCTATTTATCTTGATAAAGGTTATAATTTTACACAAAAAGTTATTATTAAGCGAATAATGCAGGTTCATATCGATATTGATGAGATTGAACACAAGCCATGGAACTTTAAAAGTAAATTGATTGATTGGGCTCAGAAAGAAAGAAAATCTATAGGTTTTAATGTTGTTGACGTTATTGGAGGTGGATATAATAAACAATATCTTGTTGAATTAATGATTGATGGAAATCCAATAACGAGAGGACAAGATTATTCTATTAAAGCAGCTGAGCAATTGGCTTCAGAAAAAGCTTACTCTCAATTGTCTGCAAATGAGCAAAATACTACATCAGTATAGAGTGAAAATTAATTATTCTAACCTTTAATTTTCAATTTTTAATATTAAATCATTACGAATAAATATTAATCGAAATTCGTATTATATAAATAAATAATCCATTTCAATTCAAAAAATTGGGTTCACAGTTTTAATATAATCATTTTATTTTCTTTTACTTAGTCCTATTAATTAGATTGATAATTTAAGGATTTTTGTAAAATTCATTTTTTATAATTTGAAAGAAGTTAGATAGTGTAATGAAATTTTTCGAAAAATATTAGTTTTTATTTTGAATGTAATAACATCTTAATTTATAAAACAAAGATTTAGTTAATGTGTTAATATATAAGTAATAGTTTTAAAAATGATTTATACAAACGAATTAAAAAAGGTTGAAATTACCTCAAATTTATCAATAGCGCCCAATGTATATTTATTGAGTTTTAAAAGAGATTTTGATTTTGAAGCTGGTCAATGGATTGCCATTGGATTAAATGCTAGAGAAAACCCACGATTGTACAGCATTGCAAGTGGAATTGAAAATGACGAGATTAAAATTTTGTATGATATTAAACCAGAAGGTATCCTTACTCCAAATATGGCAAATCTTAAAAAAGGGGATAATATATATATATCAAAACCTGATGGCAGTTTTTACGGAAAAGAAGGGAAAGGTTGGTGGATAGCAGCTGGTACTGGAATTGCTCCTTTTAAAGCAATGCTAGAATCCGGGTTAGGTGAAAATAAAACACTTTTACATGGAGGAAGAAAACTAAACTCTTTTTATTTTGAAAAAGAATTTACTAATGCTTTTGGCGATAAATATATACGTTGCTGTTCGAAAGAAAAGGGAAATGGTGTTTTTGAAGGACGGGTAACAGATTATTTAAAACAACAGGATAAACTTCTTTCAACCGAAATGTATTATCTTTGTGGTAGTTCTGAAATGGTGGTTGAAACGAGAGATATTCTTGTAGATAAGGGTATTCCATTCGGAAATATAATTGCAGAAATTTATTTTTAATATGTCAGAAAAAATCCTTTTTGGTAAAACTCCTTTAGAAATTAAAACCATAGTAAAAGAATTGGGAATGCCAGCTTTTACTGCGAATCAAATTATTGATTGGTTATATAAAAAAGAGATAACCGAAATAGAACAAATGTCAAATATTTCAACAAAAAATAAAAATTTGTTATCCGAAAAATATGATTTTGGTGTGAATCTACCAGTTAAAGTGCAGGAATCTTTAGATGGAACCAAGAAATATTTATTTTCAACTTCAAATAAACGTTTTATTGAAGCTGCCTATATCCCCGATGAAAACCGAAGCACACTGTGTGTATCCTCACAAGTAGGCTGCAAAATGGGTTGTTTGTTTTGCATGACAGGTAAGCAGGGTTTTCAGCAACAATTAACAGCTGGAGAAATTGTAAATCAGATAAGAAGTTTACCCGAACGAAGTAAATTGACTAATATTGTTTATATGGGCATGGGTGAACCATTAGATAATTTGGATGAACTAATGAAAAGTCTGGAAATCTTAACTTCCGATTGGGGTTTTGCAATGAGTCCGAGACGGATAACAGTTTCATCTATTGGAATTATACCTGCCATGAAATCTTTTTTGGATAATAGCCAATGTCATCTTGCAATAAGTATGCATTCACCTTTTGATGAAGAAAGACGGCAGCTTATGCCTATTCAGCATGTATATTCAATAAAGGATGTTGTTGAAATAATTAAATCGTACGACTGGCATGGTCAGCGAAGAGTTTCTTTTGAATATATAATGTTTAAAGGGATTAATGATTCAGAATTACATGTGAAAGAAATGGTTAAGTTATTAAGTGGCTTAATTTGCAGAGTCAATCTTATAAAATTCCACGCAATACCAGGAACACCCTTGGAGGGTTCAGAAAAAGAAACAATGATGAAATTCAGAGATGCTTTAACAGCCAAAGGAGTATTTACAACAATTCGTCAATCAAGAGGTGAAGATATTTTTGCAGCCTGTGGATTGTTATCAACCAAAGAGTTAATAAAGAATACGCAAATAGATTAATAATAATTTCAGTTTATTTTTATTCTAATCAATCAACAAAGCTTGTTAATAGTGGGTTGTAATGAATCATTGGGTTAAAATAGCTCAATTTGTTTTTTTTCATATTATCAGATATTTAATTAATTATATTTTATATTTTTGCATATAATGGCTCAATGAATAAACAGTTCATATTTATTCATTTACATATAAGTAATTGGATTTCAATTAAAGCACATTTTGGCACACTATTTGCTTTTAAATAGTTGCTTATTCAAAATAAGTTAATAATTTTATATTTTATCTTTTATCTTCGAGGGGTTGGGGGCTGTCTATTTAGGCAGCCCTTTTTTTATTTATGTTTTTTATAACTAAAAAAGGCTGTCTTTTCAGGCAGCCTTTCTTATAAATAATAGAAAAAATCTACTATTTCGAAATTACTAATTTTCTAACAGAATTAAAACCGTTGGACGTTTGAATTTTTACAGTATAAATCCCTGAAGAAAGTTCTTTTTTATTTAAATTTATCATTTTACTACCATTAATAATATATTCAGATGAAGAAACTTTTATTCCCGTATTATCATATATAGATATTGAAATCTTATCTGTTCTTGAATTTTTAATTTCAATAAAAGCTTCAGAAGTAGCAGGATTTGGATAGATTTCACTTATTGCAGATTTATTGGTTAATTCATTTTCAATTCCAGTTATTATTGCACCGTTGTTATTTACATTTACAGTAATATTAGTAATACTTGGATTTGAAGAGCTTAAAATAACTGGGTAAGGAGTATAATTTACACCAGCAATCTCAACATGTAGTTTATATGTACCCATTGCCAGATTAGTAAAACTGAAGTTTCCACTAGCATCTGAATAATTAATTTTGATAGGAGAATCATTTTCATCAGTCAAAATTAATTCAATATCTGATAATGGAAAATCTCCTTTGCTCTTAGTTCCAATCTGTGTAACATTTCCTGAAACAGATCCATTTCCAGAAATAGGAGTAGGCATTTGTATCATATTTATATTATAGAAGATTGTACTTGCTGATGGGAATACAGGTGTTGCTGTAAACCAATTTATGGTATTGTGATAGAATGTAGGTGCAAATTGATTGTAATTAGGAGCTGTTGGATTCATAACAGCTTTTATTAAGAATGCTGGAGTTGTTGGTGGCATATTTAAGTAGTAGAATTGGAAAAATCCATTTGTATCCAGCGTTAATGTATCAACCAAAACATAGGACATAAGTAAATTATTTGCTTGATAAACTAATACATAGCCATTAGAAACCACATAATTACCAGCATAAACATAACCCTGAATTACATTTCCGGATGTGTTATTAATTGCAACAAACTGACAAGTTGTATCTGTACAGGCTGTTCCATTGCTATTTGAAGTAACAGTTATTAAACATACATTATAACCAATACTTCCAGCTGCTGGTTGAGTGAAAGTATGAGATACATATTGACCAGTTGCAGTTGTTCCATCTCCAAAATTCCAGTTGTATGTAGTTGGATTTGTTGAATTTACAATTCCTGAAAATGCATAGTTTAAATTCTGGTGGGTAAATGTAAATGAATTGGAACATCCGTTTCCTGAGTTTCCAATGGTAATACTTTGACAATAAAAGTCAGTGCAAATAACTACCCCTAATGCATTTACAACTTTCATGGTAAGACAAACATTATACACATTTAAAGTTGATGGATTGTAAGCAAAGGTATGATTTGGATTTTGAAGCGTTGAGGTAGTTCCATCACCAAAGTTCCATAAATATAACACCTGATAATTTAAATAAGTTGTAGTAGATGTATTGGTAAAATGAAAAATATTTAATCCTACCAATGAATCCGGATAAGCTACAAAACTTGTATTACAGGTATTTGTGGTATTATTAATAATTACAAACTGACAAGTACTATCAGTACATGTTGTTCCAGTATTCACATTAGTTGTTACTGTATATAAACAAACATTGTATCCATTAATACCAGAAGATGGTGGTGCAAAGGTATGACTTACATTTTGACCGGTAGCTGAAGTACCATCACCAAAATTCCAGTAATAAGTTGTTGGATTATTCGAATTTACAATACCAGTGAAAGTGAATAAATTACCTTGGTTAGTATAAGAAATTGAGTTCTGACATCCTGTACCTGATGAACCAACATTTACATTTTGGCAAAAAGTATTTGTACAAATAATTGTATTGTTTGAAGCTAATACTTTCATTGTTAAACAAACATTATAAACTCCACTTGAATTTGGAGCAAAAGTATGAATAGGATTCATTGCCGATGAAGTTGTTCCATCGCCAAAATTCCATAAATAAACTATCTGGTAATTAGCATAAGTTGAGCTAGAGGTATTTAAAAAATGTAGTGTGTTTAATCCAGCCAATGAATCAGGATAAGCTATAAAGCTGGCATTACAGCTGTTTGTTGATCCCCCTTGAACAATAATGGTATCACAATAAGTTGACGTACAGTTATTGGCGGTTGTGATTGTAAGACAAACAGTTACATATCCGTTCATGTTATAACTATGTGTTGGATTTTGCAAATTAGAAGTACTTCCATCTCCAAAACTCCAATGCCAGGAAACAGGATTTCCAGTTGAAATATCCTGAAAGTTTACCGTATTTCCACTTGTTAAAAGAGCTGTAAATGCAGCATTACAATTTGATGTATTACTATTGCAGATTGAGAAATTTACCACATTCTGAGGGTTTGCATTCGAAACTGTAGAAGAATGAACAACACCATTGCAATCATAAGTAGATACAATGAAAAAAGCAGTTAATCCGGGAGCAGGAACTGTTACATTAGTAAATGAATAAAAACCATTTGCATTTGTAGTGGTTGTTGCTACAAACGGTAACATGCTGTTGCTGTCAGACATGATATAAACTGTATGATTAGCAATAGCTCCGCCATTAAGGTTAGTTACATAGCCTCCCACAAAAAACGGGTTTTGAGCCTGCATACTAATAAAGCTCAAAAAGGCAAAACAAATAAGTAAAATTTTCTTTTTCATGATTATAAATTTTTATTGTTTAATTTTCAGTAAATATTTTTTTATTAAAATTTCATACTAAAGAGGATTGGTATTGAAAAATAGTTGCATTATCTTTATAATATTTTTTTGTTTGTAAAATTACGAAAAAAAATAAGTTTGTGTATCACTTTAGATAAAATATTAGTTCGATTTTGCTTGATAATGATTACTTTATTTCATTATAATTAATTTTTCACCGGCAATGTTTCCTTTATTATCAGTTATTGTAAGATAATATAAACCTGCTTTTATATTAGTAATATCAATTTGAATATTTTCATTCTCAGCAATTTTTACAATTTCGTATTTCAATACAATTTGTCCTTTACTATTAATAATTTTTATAGTAAAATTTCCCGAACTAGTATTAAGCAAATTGATATCTATTTGATTTTTAGCTGGGTTTGGGTAAATACTTAGTTTAGATTTATTGAAAATATTCTCATTAACTGAGTTTGATTTTTGTAATTGAATATTTTTACCCCATCTGTTGGTATTTAAAAAAATAATTTCAGCATCAGTAAAATTCGTTTTATTTGGATAAAAAGTTAAGATATAATTTTGATTAAAGAAAGTTGAATTGGAAGCCAATCCGGCACTTACTTTGTAATATCCAATTGTTTTTTGATAAAAATGATAAAAACCCAATGAATCAATTTGGCAAGTATCAATAATATTCTGATTTAGATCGTATAAAAGAACTGTAGCAAAATCAATGGGAACTAAACCTGCAAAAACGGTTCCTCCCAGATTGTACTTTAATGGAATAGGAACTAAAAAGCCAGCATCTGATTTTGCAAGAAATAAGTCAGAAACTCCATTTGCATTATAAGATGTTGAACCGAATTTTATAGATGGTTGATTAAAGGAACCGCAAATATAAACTTTATTGGAATCATCGATGAAAGAGCTGTTTAGTTGGCTTGACGAATAATCACCCGCAGATATTGCCGCATTATAAATTCCGAAACTATCACATCGGGTTAAAAAGATATTGGTATTAGCTGATGCTGGATTATTGTATTTTAAAAGAACAGTATTTCCCAGTATCAAAGTATCTTGTGTGAAATTTCCACCTATAATAAAACCATTTCCTGTTTTAAAAGCAGTAATTGTTTTTATTGCAGCAGGAAAATTCTGAGCATTAATAAAATTTCCTTGTATATCATATTCAAGGAGAAAATTTCCTGTAATTAGCTGGCTGTTATTTATTGATAAAATAGAATGATTATAACCTCCAAATACTATTTTGTTATTATTCAGACAGCTAACAGTTGTAGCTTCATCATTATTAAGGCAAATACCTTTTTTGGCCCATTCTAATATTCCATTTTGATTATATTTGGCAAAATAGCCATCAGAAAAAATGGCACCAGAAGAAGGTGTTGTATTTGTTAAAGTATCATTGGAAGATAAAATCAAAGTACTGCCCGTAAATGAAGAAGCTGTATAAATAGAACCATTGCTATCTATGTCGATATCATTTATTTTGCTAATATATGCATTTCCCTTTGTGTTTTTTAACCAAACCACATTTCCTTGCTGAATGTCAATTTTTGCAATGTATGAAAATTGCAGATTATTCCCTGTATTTATAACATTATAACCACCAATATTTACAGAATCTCCCAGACAATGACCGCCGATGATAATTGAATTTGTATTTTCGTCCCACTTTAAAGCCGAAATTGTATCATACCCCCAATAGTTATTGTTGATAAACATAACCCATTGAGCAATTCCCAGCGAAGAATATTTTACCAGAAAGGATTTCCCTCCATTATTATGAACATAAGAACTGTTTCCATCGAAAGAAACCATATTAAAAACAAAATTTGAATTGTTTATAAATCCACAGGCATAAATATTTCCATTATTATCAGTAACTAATTTATTTGAAGCAGTTCCGGTATTGCTTTGTGCTTTTTTAGCCCAGATAACCTGACCATTCTGATTGTATTTGGCTATAAAATAGTTGGAGGAAAAACTATTAGAGTCGCTATTACTGAGAAAAACATTGTTTGTGCCAAGCATTATATAATTGCTTGTAAAAGTTCCTGCAATAATTACATCATTATTATTATCAACAGCTATTGCAGTCGCTTTTTGGGTTTGAAATCCTCCGGCAGTTTCAACCCATTCCCAATTCATATTTATCTGTGCTTTTACAGGATTAGCAAATAGAATTATTATCAGAATTATAAATAATGTCAGTATTTTTTTCATAACTTCTTAAAATCTATAGAATAATCCGGTTTTGATACCAAAAAGCCAAGGGGATTTATTCCCATAACCAGGATATAAATCCATATTGTCATACAATGGTTTGAAGTAATAATATAAGGTAGGCTCAACACTTAATCCCCATCTTTTTGTAAAATCATAAGACATAGCTGCTGAAACAACTCCAGCCCATTTTATTCCATTAATGGATGTATTGGTTAGTTCTATAGCTAAAACCTTAATGTTTTGTGAAACTGGTAATATCATATTAGTTTTTTCGGAAATTACCATCGTACATAAAAACCCCGTTTTCAGGGAGAGTTTTGTTTTGCCATAATTCCATTGATAACCAGCCAATATAGGTATATTTAATAAAGAATATTTTTTAGATGCACTGATATATTGATGATATATTACAGAATCATTAATACTTACCGGATGTGTAATATATTGAATAATTTCACCTTGCGAATTATAAATTACGGAATCAACGTAATTAAAGGTATTGAAGTTGTCTTTCTGAAATTGGACTTTAGAAACCAGATTATCTGAAAATTTACTGTATGATATTCCGGTTTGAAGCAACCAGCTTCCATAATTATACTGATAGTTAATGCCATATTGGTTTATCAATTGATTGTAAGCATATGAAAAAGATTCTTTATTGTATATTTTCAAAACGGTATAATCAATTCCTATTGAAGAAATCCCTTTTCGGTCAGGCTTTTGTATAGATTTTAAGCTTACTTTTTTAGGTTCAACTCCATCAGATTCATTACTGTTATTTTGTATATTATTAGGTTTTTCTATAATAGTCGTATTTTCTGATTTAAAATTACTTTCTGCGTTATTACTTTCTTGATTTTTTATAATTGGTTCAATTTCATTCGGTTTATATACAGTTATTTCATCTGCAAATTTTAAATCATTGCTGACAATTTCTTTTTGAACATTATTTTCTTTTTCATTTATAAGTAAAATAACTTGTTTTGCTAAAGGTTTTATTTCCTTTAAATTAGTTGTTTGATCAGTAGTTTTTCTATTATTAGCTTTTGTGAATATTTCTTTTTCAGCAGCAATTCTTTTTTCAGGAATGAGTATTTTATTTTCATTATTTACAGTATTTGTTTTTATATTTTCTTTGATTGTATTGATTTTGGAAGATGTTGATAATATGTTGTTAACATTATTAGTAGCAGGTTGATTCAATACTATTGATTCCTTATTTTTAACAGACTCTGAATTATTATTATCTGAAGTGTTGATAAATAAAAATAGAAAGACGCTGATTGAGATTCCGATTGCTGCAAATATAATATAGTTAAGATATTGGTAATAAGTTAATTTTAAGCTTATTGAGTTCCAAAGATTTATCTTTGGTGAATATTGGGGAAGCTGATCGAGATTGTTGGAAACTCCTTGCAAATCCAGCTCAGTATCTATTCTGTCCCATAAATCCGTATCGGGTTTATGAGCAGGCAGATTCGACCAATCTTTATTTGTTAGATTTTCCATTATAGCCATTCGTTTTTTAGTTTTTCTTTAAGTGTTCTTTTAGCATTAAAAAGCTGCGATTTGGAAGTTCCTTCGGTAATATTGAGCATTTCAGCAATTTCCCTGTGTTTGTAGCCTTCAACTTCTGCAAGTATAAAAATGGTTCGATATCCGTCGGGCAGTGATAATATTACTTTTTCCAGTATTTTTCCATCAATTTCATTCGGTATGAAGTCAGCTGTGTCATGTTTTGCCTCCTGAAATGTATCGAATAATTTCTGGGTTTTCAGATGTTTTAATGCTGTTCTTACAACAATGGTTTTAATCCATGCTCCCATTGTTGAGTGTCTTTTAAATTGATCAATCTTTTGAAACACTTGTATAAAAGCATCTTGTAATACATCATGGGCTTCATCACGATTATTCAGGATACGATATGCCAATGTAAACATTGCATCACAATATTTATAGTAGAGCGTTTTTTGCTTCTGACGGTCTTTTTTCAGACATCCTTCAAGCAAATCCCATTCTTCTGCTGACAAATCATAAGTAGAGTAAGTACTAACTTCCAAATCCCATTTTTTTTATAAAGAGATAAAAAGATAATATTTGGTTGTATAGGGATATGTAAATTTTTTGGATTTGTGAATTAGTTGTTGGAATACTAGTTAATCATAATATTTTATTGATTTGTAATTTAAATAGGTCGTAAAAAAATTATTTTATAATGAAATCTGCTATTCTTATTATTCAAATAATCATTCAGTGAATTTCTTAAAAGAAAAATAAAAAGCTGCCATCAAGCAGCTTTTTATCAATAAATTATTGGCTACCCAAGCAATCCACCGTTTTGGTAAATCTGTAGCTGGGCATCATAAAACTGATTTAATTTGGCAGTTTTGTTGTTCCTTAAATTAGTTATTTCTCCGGAAATAAAATTCACACGAATATTATCACCATTTTGCAATTCTATCGCTTCCATTGTTCCGGCATTATATGTCAGAATTGGCAAAGCTGCATTGATGGCATTGCGTTCGTAAATAGCTCCATAAGATTCAGCAATAATACATTGCACACCTA
>CAZYEM010000125.1:8154-11912 GCA_964646395.1 uncultured Bacteroides sp. | reverse complement strand
CATAACCAAGAAATCGTAGGAGGAGCTCGCGCAACAGGAATACAAGTCGCACAAGGTCTTACCTGGAAACGCGCTTGTTATCTCACCAATCTTCCTGAATGGCGCACCGCTCTTCAAATCGAATGGCGTTGGAAACAACTCGGACGCACCCAGTGGAAACACATTCGAAATCCCATCGATCGCCGTCTCTATTCTCTACGTACCCTCTTGTCCCTTGAAAAGCCCACCAGCAAAGGAATTCCATACGCTGCATATCCAGATGGACCTCCCATCATTGTATGGGACTCTGATGAAATGAAACAACGCTATGAAGCACTTATATAAGGGCATAAAATCCTGGCTGCTGAGGGGATACTTCGGTCATATCCATGATTCCTTTCTTTGTCAAATTGTCTTGGATGATGGTATTGAGGGGTGTGCTCTGAGGATTCATCATAGATGTACTCATGGGAGGTAAGGAGCTGAATGATGGTATACTCGTAGAACGTAATTGATCGAGTGTCCCAGGAGACATGCCATAAAATCCTTCGTCTCTTATTTCTTTTGTGAAAAAGAGAACAAGCGCTAATACAAGAAAACAGAACACAAAATAATTCATACCGAAGACTCCATGCATTTGTTACACGCTATTACACTATGAGAAATTAAATCTCAAAAAAGAAAATGGACATGTAATACATGTCATCCTGGGCAAACCTTGGCATTCCTCGAAAGCGTAATCTACATCAGATTCCTGAAGGATTACGACCCACGATTATCACACGAGCGCAACGTCCCGAAGTGATTCAATCCGAATCCTTTCAAGAACAAGAAAATGAAATCATCTATCCATCCGGTTCGGAAGATTCCTTTCCCACTCCTGACATGAACGCCTATTCACGCACTTATCCGGTTCGAAAAATGGAATTGAACCCAGCACCCAATGCGATTGAACTCCGTTTTTTGGATAAATCATATGTCTTTGTCATTTTACGCAACATTCGCACCGCACGCGATAATGATCTATGGATGGCATCCTATCAATCCGTACGACGCTTCTACACCAATAAAATTATCATCATTGATGACAATTCTGATATCAATACTGTAAATGGTAAATTGGTCAATACCGAAGTGATTCGAAGTGACTATAATGGGGCAGGAGAGGTTCTTCCTTATTATTACTTCCTTACCAATAAATGGGCGGATCGAATGGTATTTTTACATGATAGCATGTTTCTGCATCGCCGATTTACCGATGCTGAGCTTAGTGGCGCTGTTCGATTTCATTGGCATTTTAGCAATAGTGACATTCGTAATGACCGAAAAATCGGAACTTATTTATCCATGTTACCCCATCACGATGGATTGCTAGAATTTGCCAATCAACCCGATAGTGCTTGGAATGGATGCTTTGGTGGTGCCTCCATCGTTGATCTTGACATTGTCACTCAATTGGAAGATGCTTATTCCTTCTTTTCTACTTTGGTCCTATCCATCAAAACACGAAAAGACAGAGAAACATTTGAACGCCTCTTTGGAATCGTACTTCATTATAAAAATATGATCGAGGAACCGTTCTCCAATTTTGGAAACATTGTACACTATCCAGGAGCATTTGAATCACAAGTGTCTACTCCTGACCAAGGCGCCTATGCTCTCTCACAAAAGGGATATGATACTGCCATTATCAAGGTGTGGAGAGGTCGTTAACGATTCCATAAGTAAGAATTATTTAAAATATGTTGATCAATATACTATGCACATTATTTATTACAGTATAATGTAATAAATAATATTGTATCATTTATTATTATATAGAGGTGGGAAAACGGACTCTATCTTGATAGATAATTCCCCTATGTCCTTTACATGTGCTCTCAAGGTCATAGCGCATGATATGTGTTGGATATGTGCTCATCAATGATTCTAAAATAACATCGATATATAATTCACTTGTTTCCAAACATGCTTTTGCCAGTTCTTTTGCTCCATCTTTAGACATTCCAACCGCATGTAAGCCGCGTACATTACCTGTTATGATTTTAACGATTTTATCATTAATTTTATATTTGCTATCGTATGTATCTCTATCATCATAGGCATGTATTTTGCATATTCCTAAATATAAAAAGGTAGTGCATAACTTTTCATATTCTATGATTTCTGATAATGTCACAGGTTCTAATACATTAATATCGTCTTCAAATACATATGTAAATTCGTCATTACCTAAAACAATTTTATTATAAATTGACATCATGCTTAATTTATGAGACATTAATTTATTATGATGTAGAAATGCAATAAATATAATCACATCAAATCCAATATTTTCTAATACTTTCTTACTAAATTGTGTTCGTTCTGAATCTGGATTGGTAGATAAAAGATAGGCTACTCTTTTCTCCATATCTATATGTATATATGTAAAGGTTATTATGTATCTTTATATTGTTTATTTTATAAGATAGATAATATTCGATGAAATAGTAGAAGTATATTCCTGTTAAATAATTGAAATATATTTATAATGTAATTTTCTAGAAGTAAATAATAATGTTGAATTAATTAAAGGATTATATTGATACGGATTGTATTATAGTTTTTGATAAATTGTTTAATTATCCAGGGTTCGACGGAGAAACGGGGGAAATTAAAGGCGTTTTATGAATTTATTACAGAAAATAATGTTAATTATGAATGGATAGGAATGAATGGAACACCTATAGGTATGTCAGGATATTATCATGACAATGTAGCACTAATTATTCATTCAATAAATTAATTTTTAATTACGATACTGCCATTATTAAAGTATGGAGAGGACGTTAATTCCGGTTTAAAAATGTATGAAGAGGTTGATAATCCTGATTTAAAATAATTATATATTATAAAAGATGGCATCTTCTGCTATGAACTATTTTTCTACTGAGAATGATGCTCTCAATAATAATAATTCGTTAGTAAGAAATGATTCATACACAGTTGGAACGTATGGTGGATATACCAGTTGGAGACTTGCTTCTAATAGTCGTGGTGCATCTTTACAAACGGAAGTCTATCCAAGTGGAAGTGTATTACTTGATCCAGGAATATACTATTTGTATCCATCTGCCCCATGTTTCTTAGAAGGGTCTACCATTCTCTGCCAAATGGGTAATGTTGAAGAATATATTCCTGTAGAACAACTTAAGAAAGGAACACTTGTCAAAACCAGTTTGGATGGATACAAACCAGTTGTTCTCCTTGGAAAGGGAACCATTCAAAATCCTGGACATGATGAACGAACGGAGAATCGTCTCTATAAATGTTCACCTTCCAAGTATCCTGAACTCAAAGATGATTTATATATCACAGGATGCCATTCGATCCTTGAATTTCCAATCACTGATAAACAAAAAGAGGATACCATTACACATCTTGGACAGTTATTTGTTACGGATAAGAAATACAGACTGATGGCATGCGTGGATGAACGTGCAGAACCTTGGAACTCTGAAAATACCTATACCATTTGGCATTTCGCTCTTGAACATTATGATGAACAAATGAATTATGGCATCTATGCGAATGGTGGATTACTTGTGGAAACATGCTCTATTCATTTCTTGAAGAATAAATCAAATATGTCAGTCGCCTAAATCATTTTGCGTTTGATTTGGAAAAAAATAGTCTACGATACGATTGTATCTGCTGATAGCTCAATTGGTAGAGCGGATGACTGTAGTCGGTCGGTTGTTATCATCAGGTCGCTGGTTCGATTCCGGCTCAGCAGA
>CAZYEM010000125.1:0-8054 GCA_964646395.1 uncultured Bacteroides sp. | reverse complement strand
CTGTAGTCGGTCGGTTGTTATCATCAGGTCGCTGGTTCGATTCCGGCTCAGCAGATGTATATTTTTTGATGTCGTTACACGAACTCAAACAATGTGTACTATTGCTACATATATTATATTTCATTTTAAAAATGACATCATGGACTACTCCTTTTTCTAGAAATAGAAGAGCACCGCCTATTTCACTTCCTGCGACATCGACAATATCTACTTCACTTGTACCGTCCTTTACTGGAACGCATTATCGCCTTGCAGATAATTGGTTTACATCCGTTCCACTTAACATGTATCAATCTACACCGATTCGATATCTAGAAATTGGAGCATTTTACGGTGCTAACCTTATTTCTGTAGCAAATTCATATGCTTCTCATCCTGATAGTCAGTTGTACGTGATTGATCCATGGGTCGATTATGAAGATTATCCAGAATACAAAGGACAGCAGATTACCATTTATGATACTTTTCTTCAAAATATCGAACAATCAGGTCATTCTGAAAAAATTATTATTAAACGAGGATATTCAAATGAGCAACTTCTTTTACTTGAGGACGATTCATTTGATATAATTTATATTGATGGAAATCATGAACCAGAATATGTACTGGAAGATGCTGTTCTCAGTTTTCGAAAACTGAAACAAAATGGGATCATGATTTTTGATGATTATGGTTGGGGTGGACCCGATCTAACACAGCGTGGTATTGATGCTTTCTTATCAGGTTATCACAAACGAATTCAACGTATTGGAATGAGGGAATCACAAGTATTTATTAAAAAAATAAAATAATACCCATTCTTTCCTGTCATAGTTGACGTCTGCGTTTATTAACCCCTAACGATGCAAAGATTTCCTTTGTCGTCGCATTGTTTGGAAAATGATTGTCCGCTATTTTAAATTCTGTTTCACGAACAATAATCATCTCTTTACACGCTCTCGCTGGAATAAGCATGTACAACTTTTCATCTGGACGATATCCAGCAACAATTCCATACGTTCCCATACTTTCTTTGAGACGGGACCAATCAAATGTCATAACTTTTGTACCAATGGGAAAAATGTCTGTCATGGTGCAATTTGATAATCATAGTGGAGGAGATAATTGTCAATTTTTATGTTAGATAAAGAGTTTCTTCCCCAAACTCTTGAAAAAATAATCCTTATAGGGAATAGGTTTATCTAACACTTTTGCGAGAGATTTTTGGCTGATTCCATTATAATTCGGTATGTAGCATATTCTTTGATGTACGATATTTTTTGGTACGCTGAGCTGTCATAAATTTACTACACAAGTATTTTAGAACACTTTCGTTGGAACGATGTTTCTCCAGAGTTGCAACAAACATGTCCCATCGTTTGATCCATTTTGAATCCTCAGGAGATTCATAAGTTTCGTTATGCATCTTGAATTTATCTATTTTTCCTTCTAAGAAGGCTCGTACAACAGTAATGGCAGGCCATTGTTCACGATCCTCTCGTTCCACTGTATCTTTCGCACACAGTGCGATATGACGAATTCTTCGCAGATTCTCCACAAATTTTCGGATGATTTGTACAGATTCTTGATAGGGTTTCCCTTTGACCGATAACACAAAGGTGATCCAATTTTCATTCCATGTTGGCTGGACGGTATTGTTTTGTTCGCAATATGTTTTATATTCATTCTCTCTATTTTCCTGAATAAACTCATAAATTTGTTTTATTTTCCATTGTTTTGGGAGAATGACTTCTACTTTCTTTTCCAATAATTGTTGAATATCATTTGGAATTGGTTGTGGAAGAATGATTTCATTCAATGGTTTATATTCCATGGATACGATTTCTTGTGTTTCTGGATTCTCCACTTTGATTCTGAGTTCTATTTTAGAGGATCGAATGTCAACTTCTTTAGTAGAGATCCAATCTGTTAATTCGACATACTTCGCACGAATCTGTTCCGCATTTCTAAGAATAGAATCATACATTCGATCCTTTTTCATTAAATTACAATGACCACAACATGGGCGACAGTTCTCTAGTAGATATCCCTTTGAATTATCAAAACGGTCGATTCCATTTTTATCAACTAGTCCGCATAAATAGCAGGATTGTTGTACTATTTCTGCAAATTCTATTTCTGATAATCGGAATTCAATGTTTCGTGAACTAGCGCTTTTTGCATATGTTTTATAGCTTGGCGTTGTTTTCGATCGATAAGTGATCCATTTCTCTACCAATTCTGGTGAAATAGGCTGATTTGTTATTTTGTATTGATGAATCACCTGCATTTTATCAATAAATTCTTGTGGATGTTGAGTTCCTTTTAGCACATTGCATGTTTCACAACATGGAACTACATTTTCTTCAATATATCCTTTTTGATTATCTACACGATCAATCCCGTGCACTTCACCCTCTTTATGATAATTGCAATAGAAGCATGGTTTCACAATTAATTCTTGAAAGTGAGTTTTAGAAAGGGTAAAAGGAATGCCACGTTTCTTTGCTCCTTTCACATAATGATTCCAAATGACATGTTTGTTTGTAAATGCTTCTGCTTTAAAATTTCTATTACGTTCTGGTCTTTCACTTTCTTGTTTCAGCAACTTTTCATAACACGGAACACATCTCCTAAGAGGCTTATCATGCTTTCCTTTTGCTCTTATCATATCTGTCAAGGTTCGTCCACAATCCAAACAGAGATTCGGATCCTGTCGCTTCTTATCATTTGCTTTTCGGTCATTGATCCTCGCCTTATGAAGACAATGTGTACATTTTGCTTCATGATCTGCTAAGACTGTATAACATCCTCGTGCAATATCACAGTATCTGATGTTTTCTTTAATCGCCTTATCGATGATAGCTTGGCGTTTATGCTTAGAACAATATTGATCTTCAGTTTCTTTACCACAGAGTTCGCCTTTTCTTTCACCTTGTTGAATCGGCGCCTGACAGGTCATTCTTGTCTATACCGTAGACGATAAGATGTGCGGTCGGTCAAATTTAGTGCGTTTGAGATAAAATTGATTATCATTTATAAAATATATAAATGATAATATTGCTATCCATGAATTCAAATAATTATATTTATTTACTACAAGAACGCGAATTTATTAACTCAAAAGAACCTATCTATAAAATAGGTCGTTCTACGCAAGAACATACAAAACGATTTGGACAATACCCAAAAGGGAGTCAATTACTATTACAAATTATATGTGTAGATTGTAAGACATCTGAGAAAATTCTTATTGGTTCTTTTAAGAAAAAATATAAACATAAAAAAGAAATTGGTAATGAATATTTTGAAGGCGATTATAAGTTAATGATGGATGATATTTATACATATGTGAAAGTGTCACTTATCGACCATTCGCTAAAAAGTGATACAGCATGTTCTGTAGATGATAGTGATTATAAATCCGTATCATCTTCTACTGATTCAGATCCTAAGTCTGACTCTGACTCTGACTCTGACTCTGACTCTAAAATAGAAGAAAAAGATGAAACTATCACAATTGATACATATGAAGAATATATAAAGTATTCTAAAATTAAACAGTTTATTATTACAAACAAGTCTAAAAAAGAGGGATATGCACGTTTTCCCGGTGAACTATGGAGAAAATTATATGATAAATTATCTGCTACATTTGATGAACGAAATCAAGAAACGTTGGAGGATTTTATAAATAAAGGTGGTAGAGAAGATTCAATTATTCGCAATAATAAAACAAATACACTTCATCTATTTTCAGAATATAGAGAAATTGAAGACTATACATTTATAACATTAAATTATGATAACGAAAAAATAATAAAAGACATTATAAATAAATGCTATCGTAAAAATCCAGATGAATATAAATTAAAATATCATGAGTTTGCAATTCGTACTATAGATAATCATACTTCACAATCTTCTACAAAAATATTAGATACATTAACGTTTCAATTTAATAATGTTGATGAAATGATTCATGATACACCTACTCAATTTTATCATTCAATCAGTATATTATATATATCAACATCTATCAATACTAATATTGTAGATGAGATTATGACCCAATTAATTCCAGATAGATTAAAAAGAGATGCATATAAAAAACTATGTCGTGGTATATTTGTTCAAAAACCAAATAGTTCAATTATATTTGAAGATATTTGTGGATATGGTGAATCACATCAGCTTACTAGTTGGTTAAATTCAATGTATTACACATTAGGTGTATCAAACGATATAGATATTGATCTTAATGATTATTCTAATATTACAAAGCGGAATAGCATAATAAAAGCGTTTATTAAAGAAAATAAAAATAATCCATCTAGATATGTAGTTATTCATAATCCAAAAAATCAAGATGACATTAATAAATGTATGGAAGAATGTAATAAAATTGGTATTAAAAGTTATATTATATCAAAACGTAATCATAAGAGTATATATAATCGTGAATCATGTATACAATATATGACTCAGAATTATGATATAATTAAACAACACTTTGGTGTAATAGAAGATAAATATCACAACTAGAATGCATAGATGATATATTCTATTTAACAAGTACACTACATACAAACTTTATCAAATGGTGTCTTACATAATCAAAAATAGTATATATTATTTTATTCTACTAACCCAATAATCTTCTCATAGGACTTTGCTAGCTCTTCCATTTCTTTATTTTTATCCTCATTGTTTGGATTTAAATATGGAAACTGCTGATAATAGATTTGTAGTTGTTCTTTTGCTGCCTTCAGTTTATCCTGCAGGGATACATTCTTTGCACTGGTTGATTTCCATTTTACATTTTCTGTTTTTAGATCAATTCCAAATCGTTCTCCATGCGATCCATTTGATTTGATATACCATACATGTTTTGGAATTTCATCTACCGTTACTCCTGAATCGGCAGGAAGCTCAATGCGTCGTTCTTTTTGTTTCTGATTTATATTTTGCGCGGATTGTGTAACAAGACGAAGGTTTTCTTTACGATTGTCTAGTCCATTGCGACTGATGTGATCGATTGATTCTTTTGCACCTTTTCCTGGATGTTCTAATTGTCCCATTACAATATTATGAAGATAAACTGCTTTCTGATTTCCATCAAATCGATGTGTATAGGAAAGATATGCATTTGCTGTATAATGCCATGTATATTCTTTCACTTCATCAAAGTCCTCTCTATCAATAAGTCCATATATGTATGTGTCATGATGTTTTACTTTCATAATAGTATATTCTTTACCATAATATACAACATGTATATAGATGATTGGATTTCCTGGTCTTCCAGCTCGTTGTAGATTTACATGAATCGTTTCTTGTTTACTGTTCTCCATTTTGAATGTTTTTCTACCCTCAAAATAGGAAATATTTTTATCAATTTTACACATATTCCAAAAATATAACATAATCCATACCGGGAGGTATGAAAAATATTAATTACTGTATGCAAGACCACCCCAAGTGGTATTTCCCTCCATGTTTCCAAGGAGGCTGGACTGTACCTTAGGCAATCTCAGGTTGATTAGACCCTCATTGATTACCGATGCCTTTGCAGTCTCTGAAACGGTTCCATTGCCTATCTCACAACTCATTGAGTCGCTTTTAGCGGCGTTAGGAACTCGCCTGCGGATTGCCCAATCCTTCACGTTATTACGTTGTCCGAGGTCATTACCCTGGATTTCTTCAAGTGTTTCCACAAGAAGATCGTAGTGAAGGCTGTAAGGGGTTTCCCGCAACCAGGTCATCTCGCAGCATTGGATTGCTCCAATACCACTAGCTAGTCATACTGTTTGCCCATGTGGTTTTGACACATGGCAGCTAGCTCTTGAGCACAGGTGATTTGCTAATGCAAATCCGTACAACACCATCGCCAAATAGGTGTTTAATACGAAGTTAATGCCCGACATAATACGTAGAACGTTGTAGTTGGTGGCGTACACGCGAACGGTGGACGACAAATTGGTGCCGACCGCGTTGTTTGATACTGTTAACAACAGGGTAGTGTTATCGATACGCGACAAGTTGCATGTGCCCGATGGCTGGTGCTGCTCTGGCTGGAGCGCAAAGCTGTATACGTTGATACCAACAGCGGGGATGTTGGTGTGGTGCTGGTATGGCTGAACCAAGTTGAAGTAGGCGCCCTCGCGAACCGAGAAGCGGTCGTGACCGTTGAGCTGGAGAAGCGCGGTGATGACTGGGTTCTTGCCCGCCATGCCCTCGACACGGGTGACCGAGTAGCCAGACTCAAGCACGGAGCGATCCCACCAGTCCGAGTAGTTGAATGGCTGCTGACCCTTCCATGGGTTGATGATGTTGTCATCGCACGAGACAAATGAGTCGCGCTGGACGACCCAGATGAGCTCCTTGCATGGGTGGTTGAAGTTGAGCTTGAGCTTGTTGGCAGACGAGGTGATCGACTCACCACCAGTGAACTGGAGGACATCGATGAGGTACTCGTGAGAGACCTGGGCGAACTTGCGGCGCTCATCAGTGTCGAGGTAGATGTAGTCGACATAGAGAGAGGCAGCGGCGAGACCGCACTGACCGACACGGTTGCGAATGGCGTGGGGGTCCGAGGAGTTCGAGTAGTCCCAGCATACGTTGTTCAATGTGTTGAACTCGAGGTTGATGCGGACTTCGTGGTACTGAAGGGCGATCAATGGCAGAGCAAGACCTGGGTTGCGGCAGAACCAGAACTGAAGTGGGATGTACAAGGTGTACATGGGTGCGCATGAAGTAACGACCTCAGAAGTGAGGGGCTCACCGCCATAGCAGTCGTTGTCGCAAGTGGAACCACCCTGGTAGAGAAGGTTGGTGAGCTCGGGGACGTTGCCAACCATCTTGGCGTATCCAGCCTGCTTGCCAGCCTCCTGGGTGAGCTCGTTCCAAATGTGAAGCCAATCACCGTAGTGCTTGTCGATGCGCTGACCACCGATTTCGATCTCAACGTACTCGATGAGGTTGTGACCGATCCAGTTGAGCCAACGAAACTGAGCGCCAGAACCATCCGATGGCTGGAGCTGAACCTGAGGCAGAGTCGCCTGGAGGTACATGCGGTGGATCAAATCACCGTTGCGCTGGATAGTGCAGGTGACCTTCTTGCCGAAGTTGGGAGCACCGTTGAAGGGGTTCTCAATAGACTCCATGGCAAAGTTAGTGTGGCGGCGGTACACCACCTTAAAGAAAGTAATCTGAGGGTTACCAGTAAGGTAAACGTCCTGTGCGCCATAGGCGACTAGCTGCATTAATCCTCCGCCAGTCATGAATGTCGGTTATACTTACAGTGTACAAAATAATTTTGGGAAAACACATTTTTTACAAAAAATAAAATTTTTACCGGGGACAATTTTAAATAGGTATAAACCTACAAATAATTAGGATAATTCAAATGTATTTTGTCAAATATACGCAATTATCAGTATCTTAAAATGAATCCCTAAAATTTGAACAGTCTGCTGTACCTATTATTGTCAAAAACATGGCAGAAGCAAAACCGAAATATATTCGTAAAAAATGTGAACATGGTAAATATTCCTTTCAGTGTAAAGAATGTAAGGGGTCTTGCATATGTATCCATGGAAAAGTGAAAAGCACCTGCAAAGACTGTGGTGGTTCTAATGTCTGCCCGCATCAGCGAATCAAACAACATTGCAGGGATTGTCATGGAGCTTCCATTTGCGACCACAACAAACGCCGGGCTCGCTGTAAAGAATGCAAAGGTGGAAGTATATGTAGTCATGGAAAAGTAAAAAGTCGCTGTGTAGAATGTAATGGACATGAGTTGTGTGAGCACAAAATACGTAGAGAAGTATGTGTAGACTGTCAAGGTAGTCAGATATGCCCTCATCAACTACGCAAGAACCGTTGTTCTACATGTAACGGTTCGGAGCTCTGTATTCATAGTAATAGTAAGTATACATGTATCGAATGTCATGGTAAAAATGTATGCGAACACAATAAATTACAATATCAATGTATTACATGCAAAGGGAGACTTGTTTGTGAACATGGTAAACGAAAAGCGACATGTATAGAATGTGATGGAAGCTATATTT
>CAZYEM010000124.1:7908-11967 GCA_964646395.1 uncultured Bacteroides sp. | reverse complement strand
ATAGTAAGTGGAAGTGCAACAACATACAGCAGTATAATTAATAACTTAACAGAAAATACCATTTATTATGCCAGAGCTTATGCAGCAAATGCAATTGGTATTGGTTATGGAAATCAAATTATTTTTATTACCAAAAGACTACCTCCTACCTATATAATATCACAGGTTAAAGGAGTAAATAGTAATGGTGTTGCTGATTCATTAACCGTAAATTGTAAACTTACAGGTGTTGTTCATGGTATAAATTTTAAACAAACATTAACTTTTAATGGATTAAATTTCTTTATGCTGGATGCTACAGCCGGTATAAATGTCTATAAAACTACCAATCTGGGTTATGTTCCCGTTGAAGGTGATCTTATCAGGGTAATTGGTAAAATTGCACAGGTTAGTGGACTTACAGAAATAGTTCCTGACTCAATTGTTGTAATTTCTTCAGCTAATCCTTTAAATACTCCAATTACCATTACTTCTCTTAACGAAAACATGGAATCTCAATTAGTAAAAATGGATAATCTGGAATATATCAGCGGATGGCCAACATTTGCTGGTTTTACAACTTCATCCGTATTAGCGTTGAATGGGTTAGATACCGTTACCCTCAGATTGTATACAAATTGCAATCTGCAATCGATGACCGCACCAACAGGTACATTTAATATTACGGGTATAGTTAATCAGATAGATGCTTCATCGCCCTTCTTATCAGGTTATGTAATTGTTCCACGCGATTCCAATGATTTACTCATTACTACTGCTATTAAAGAAAATACGATAAACTCATTCAGATTATTTCCGAATCCTGCTAACGGTAAAGTAAACATTATGATGGAAAAAGAGTTGGATGCCGAAATCAGAATATATTCTTTGGTTGGTAAGTTGATATACAAACAAGAAACCACACAATCCTATAACAGTATTGATGTTTCAAAATATGGAAAAGGTATTTATTTTGTAAATATTCTTAATAAATCCAATGGAAAGTCTTTTATTGAAAAGTTGATTATTCAATAATTTATTGATTTGATTATTTTAAAAAGCTATCTCAATTTACTGAGGTAGCTTTTTTATTTAATACAATTGAAAAGGTAAATAATCACTATAAATGTTGTTTTGCTAAAATCATTATTCAGAGCAAATTAGTGGAATTTTTTTGAAATGATGCAAAACAAAGAAAATTATTTGAGAATAAAATATGTTAATTTTAACCCAGATTAATCAATAAAATTCCTGATAAGCAGACAACTTTCCTGTATTTAAAATGTCTTTAAGATAATTTAAAAAAAAATTAAAGCATGAAAAAATCCATTGCTATTGTTTTTATAGCTCTTTTTACTAATGTATTGGTTTATAGCCAGACCAATACCGAATTCTTTAAAAGTTACCGATTGAGCAGCACCTTATGGGAAAGATGTGAAAGTATTAAAATTTTACAAAACGGCGATTATATCGATGTTGGAGAGTCATCTCACTGTGATGGAGTAAGTACTTGTAATAATTCGTGTTCTTTTATCTGGTTTGATAAATACGGAAATACGCTTCGTAATAAAAAGATAGGAAGTGTTGATGGATTTTATGGGGTTCAACTAGCTGAGTGCAACGATCATTCGCTGATTGCTCATGGAAATGTTGACAATAATTTAATGTTTTTAAAAACAGATAATACAGGTAATGTAATCTGGAGCAAAATCATTAATCATGTTTCGGATATGAATGCTAAGGATTTGGTACAAATTGATACTTTATATTTTGTAAATGGAAGTTTGGGTTATAATGCATCTCAAATCTATTCTTTTACTGAATCGGGTAATTTTAAATGGATGAAATCACTGGTAGCTGCCGACAGAATTAGGGTAAAAGCAATTACAAAATCTTACAGCAAATCCTTGATAGGTATTGCTCAGTTAACCAATACTACTTCTTATTATGGTGCCGCAGCATTATTCGAAATAGATATAAATGGCAATATACTTAATTCAAAAATCATTACACCTTCATTTACCAATTATACCCGCGAAACGGCCTTTAATATCTGTAAAACCAGTGATGGAAATTTTATTGCTTGCTTTGCTCATAATAATGGCGGATATTATATGTTGAAAATAAATTCAGCTTTGTCCATTTTATGGTCGGTTAAAATAACAGCAAATCCAGTATTTGGTAGTGGATACCGCGATGTAATAACAGCTGATAATGCCGGAGGTGTATGGATTGGCTCAAATTCACAATATTCAAAAGCTATTGAATTAATACATATCAGCAGCAACGGAAGCCTGCTGGAAAAAAACACTTATTCAAACAATGATTTAATTGAACTTTCAGGTATGAGTTATACCTCTGATTGCAACCTGCTTATAGGTGGAGCAAGAAGAGATGGCATTGTTTACAGTCATTTTCTGGCTGCACTGGGCAAAGATGGCAAAACCAGCTGTATCGATAGTTTGTATAATGTAAGCATACAACCCATTACATTTGGCACACAAGCTTATACTATAAGTATGGCAAGCGAAACGGTTACCGTAAGTAATGTTAATCTGTTTCAGGAAACAGGTGCTTATCAGGAGACTAATTATTGCAGTGCAATTGCAGATAATTGCACCTCAAATTCAATAAATGATTTTACTGATGAAAATGATATTTCAGTCTTCCCTCAACCTGCCTCTGACCTTCTGCAAATCAGGAATCAAAGCAGTCATCAGTTACGATTTACGCTTTACAACGAAATTGGTATATCAGTTATGGAAAAACAAATGTTGACTGAATTAAGTAGTCTTGATATTTCAGGATTACCTGAAGGAATTTACTTCTACAATATAAGTTATGCTAACGGATTAAGCAAAACCGGAAAAATAATAAAAAGGAATTAATTGTTATAATTTTATTTACAAATGCTTAATACTGATTGAAAATCATGGTATTATCATAATCAGTGAAAATCTGTGTTTACGGAACTTATCTGTTTCAAAAGCATTCTGATATTTTAATTTAAAATATGTCGATACTTTTATTAGTAACAACTTAATTATAGCATCAGATTTTCTATTTCCTGTGCATAATCATACTGCAAATCTTCGTGCAGTGTTGACAATGCATTGTGTATTTTTGTCATTTGCCGGAAGTAAATATTTCCAAGAACCGTATTTTGCGACAATGAAATCCCTGTACTTTTGAGTTTATTACAAAAATGTATCAGTATTTCCACTTCAGTCTGCTTTGAACCGGAATACTTGATGTATTTATTAGCTATCCTTAGTATTTTGCGTATGCTTTTCTTTGCCAGGTACAGATTGTTTTTATTAAGCTCAGCAAATAATCCGTCCATTTCCGATTTTACATCTTTTATATAAGTACGTTCGTCATCAGACTCAAATAAAAGATAGGAAAGCAACTCTTTGTTCTCTTTCCTGAATTTAGCCATAAGCAGACAAAGTGCTTTAACCCGTTCAGGATGCAGCAAATCCAGTTCTGTTTTAATAAGTTTTAATGAGGCGGCTTTCATTAATGTTGTAAATTTTTAATTCGCAAGCTAAATTAATATATTATGGGGGAATGGCAAGGATATTCATTGCAAATATGAAGTAAATAAAGAATAATAATGTTTAGTTGCTAATTATTTATATCAGCAGAATTATTAATTATCCTGATTTCAGAGCCTGATTTGCCATTCGGCTCTTACGTTTTTAAGTCAATGTCATCTATTTGATAAGTAAGATAGGGCAAATTCTCAAATAGTGCCTTGTTAACATTATTAAAACTACAACTTTTTTCTTACCTATATGTCTTATTTTGATTTATTATCATAGTGTTCAGCTTTTGATAAAGAATAGTATGAAAAAATGTCAGATCAGCCAAAATGCCAGTCCATCCACTTTTCGTCATAGTTTGGCAACTCATCTTATTGAAAGTGGTATAGATTTACATTTAGTAAAAGACTATCTGGGTAAGTGTTCAGTAAAATCAACAAAAAAATATACACAAATTGTAAAAATACAAAGACTAAATCTCAGCAAAGCCATCGAAAAAGGGTTTTAATTGATAAAGTATTAAAAATGGATTGTA
>CAZYEM010000124.1:0-7808 GCA_964646395.1 uncultured Bacteroides sp. | reverse complement strand
GATTATATTGATTTAAAACAGACCAGAAAACACCCAATATTATAAAAGCACTTACAATAGAAAAAATATCTCCTGTAAGTGCTTGAATTTCAGTTTTTTAAAAACCGTTTGGGTAGATGATGGGGTTCGAACCCACGACTTTCAGAACCACAATCTGATGCTCTAACCAGCTGAACTACATCTACCATTTTAAGGAGTGCAAAAATACTACTTTTTTTTTATTTTACCAAAAATAATCAGATAATAAATTTATATTTTTGAATGAAAAATCTGAATGAAAATTCGCTTCATTATAAAATATTATTATATCTTTGTTAACTAATTAACAATTTGGTTAATTTAAAATAAATCATACATTTAATACATCAAAAATATGAAAAAACATAATTTTAATGCCGGACCTTGTATTTTGCCAAAGTCAGCAATCGAAAATACAGCCAAGGCTGTGTTGGAATTAGACGGAATCGGAATGTCATTAATTGAAATTTCGCACCGCAGTAAAGAATTTCAAGCAATTATGGACGAAACAGTTGCTTTATTCAAAGAACAATTAAACATACCAGAAAATTATCATGTGTTGTTTTTAGGTGGTGGTGCAAGTTTGCAATTTTGCATGATTCCGTTCAATTTATTAAATAAAAAAGCAGCTTATCTGGAAACCGGAGTTTGGGCAAAAAAGGCCAATAAAGAGGCTAAGTTATTTGGAGAAGTTAACATAGTAGCTTCATCTGCTGATAAAAATTTCAGTTATGTTCCCAAGAATTATACGATTCCTGCAGATGCTGATTATTTCCATATTACCACAAACAATACAATTTACGGAACCGAATTGCATACTGATATCGATAGTCCTGTAACTTTAATTGCAGATATGTCTTCAGATATTTTAAGTCGTCCGGTTGATGTTTCAAAATATGCTATGATTTATGGTGGTGCTCAAAAGAATTTAGGACCTGCTGGTGTAACTTTTATCATCATCCGTGAAGATATTCTTGGAAAAGTTGAAAGAACAATCCCAACCATGTTAGATTACAGAACACATATTAAAGAAGGATCTATGTTTAATACACCTCCATGTTTTGCGATCTTTACCGTTAGAGAAACATTGAGATGGATTAAGTCATTGGGTGGTGTAGAGAAAATTTACGAAATGAACAAAATAAAAGCTAATTTACTTTATAATGAAATTGAACGTAATTCAATGTTTATGGGCACTGCCGAAAAAGAAGACCGCTCATTAATGAACATTTGTTTTGTTATGACAGATAATTATAAAGATAAGGAAGATGCATTTATGGAATTAGCAAAATCAAAAGGTATGGTTGGCATAAAAGGACATCGTTCTGTTGGTGGTTTCCGTGCTTCTACTTACAATGCATTACCAATTGAAAGTGTACAGGCTTTAGTGGATTGCATGCAGGAATTTGAAAAAATTAATGCTTGATTTTAATTAGTTTATATAAAGGTTGAAAAGGAATTTATTGCTTTTCAACCTTTTCTCTTAATGAAAAACAAAAACATAAAAACATGACAAAAGTATTAGTAGCTACCGACAAACCATTTGCAAAAGTTGCAGTGGACGGTATAAGGAAAATTGTGGAAGGTGCAGGTTTTGAACTTGTTCTTTTAGAAAAATATACAGCACAATCTGATTTTATAAATGCTATTGCAGATGTTGATGCTGTGATTATAAGAAGTGATATTGCTGATAAAGAAGTAATATCAGCTGGAAAAAATCTGAAAATTGTAGTACGTGCAGGTGCAGGTTACGATAATATTGATTTGGCAGCATGTACAGAAAAAAGTGTTGTTGCGATGAATACTCCCGGTCAGAATTCAAATGCTGTTGCTGAATTGGCTTTGGGAATGATGATAATGGCTGCACGTAATAATTTTGATGGAAGTTCAGGAACTGAATTGAGAGGCAAGAAGTTAGGAATTCATGCCTATGGGAATGTTGGTAAATATGTAGCTGAAATTGCTAAAGGATTTGGAATGGTTATTTATGCTTATGATCCTTATGTTTCGAAAGAAGCAATGGAAAATGATGGTATCAAATGTTTAGATTCAGTTGAGGAATTATATTCAACTTGCCAATATATTTCTTTGCATATTCCAGCAAATGAAAAAACCAGGAAATCAATCAATTTTGAATTGTTGTCAAAAATGCCTAAAAATGCTTGCTTAGTAAATACTGCTCGCAAAGAAGTGATTGATGAAGAAGGATTATTAAAAATATTTGCAGAGAGAACTGATTTTAAATATGTTTCGGATATTGAGCCTGGATGTAAAGCAGAAATTGCAGAAAAATTTGCTGGTCGTTACTTCTTTACTCCAAAGAAGATGGGAGCTCAAACATCTGAGGCAAATGTAAATGCCGGTTTAGCTGCAGCAAGTCAAATTGTTGGATTTATCAAAAATGGTGATAAAACATATCAGGTAAACAAATAGAGTAAACAATTTATAAGATTGAAAGTATTAAAAATAAGAAAGCCAACTCAATATGAGATGGCTTTCTTTTTAAATCAAAATAATCAACATAAATCAACCCAAATAAGATTGCAAAATCTTACTGCGGGAAGTATTTTTTAGCCTTCTGATGGCTTTTTCTTTAATCTGACGAACTCTTTCACGTGTAAGATCAAATTTTTCTGAAATTTCTTCGAGAGTTAATTGCTGAAATCCATTTAGACCGTAGAAATAACGTATTACATCAGCTTCTCTTTGAGTTAATGTAGAAACAGCTCTTTCGATTTCCTTTCGAAGTGAATCATAAATTAAACCAGTTTCAGGAGTTGGATTATCATCAGTTTTAAATACATCAAGCATGGTTGTGTCTTCTTCCTGAACAAGAGGAGCATCCATTGAAAGATGTTTACCTGAATGACGCATAGATTCTCTAACTTCACTTTCTGAAATTTCAAGTAAATTTGCAATTTCTTCTTCATTTGGAGCACGTTCAAATTCCTGTTCCAAATGTGCAAATGCTTTATTTATTTTATTGATAGACCCTAATTTATTTAATGGTAATCTAACAATACGTGATTGTTCTGCTAAAGCCTGTAAAATAGATTGACGAATCCACCAAACTGCATAAGAGATAAATTTAAAACCACGGGTTTCGTCAAAGCGTTGTGCTGCTTTAATTAAGCCTAAATTTCCTTCATTAATTAAATCAGGTAAACTTAATCCTTGATTTTGATACTGTTTTGCTACAGAAACAACAAAACGAAGATTTGCATTGGTTAATTTTTCCAATGCAGCCTGATCTCCGGCTTTAATTTTTTGTGCTAAAAGTACTTCCTCTTCAACCGAAATCAATTCCACACGTCCAATCTCTTGCAAATATTTGTCAAGAGAAGCTAATTCTCGGTTAGTTACCTGTTTAGTAATTTTTAATTGCCTCATTTTTAATATTGATTAATGAAAAGCTAAGTTATTACGTTATTATTATTAAATAGTTACATTATAATGTATTATTTTGAAAATAAAATGCTGCACATATATAATAGTATATAGTACAGCATTTAATACATTCTTTTCTGTTTATTTATTTCTTTCAGGACGAGGTAATAGAACCTTGCGGGAAAGCTTAAGTTTGCCGGTTTTCTTATCTATTTCAATAAGTTTAACCTGTATTTCATCTCCGACCTTTAATACACTTTCAACATTTTCCAAACGAGTCCAGTCAACTTCTGAAATATGCAATAAGCCATCTTTTCCTGGAAGTATTTCTACAAAAGCACCAAATGGCTGAATGTTCTTAACAATACCTGTGTAAATTTCATTTATTTCAGGTAATGTTGTAATACCTTTTATTCTTTTCAATACTGCATCAATTGAAGACTTGTCAACTGCAACGATGTCAATAACACCATAATCTCCAACCTCTTCAATAACTATCACCGAATTCGTTTCTCTTTGCATTTCCTGAATAACTTTTCCGCCAGTACCAATAATTGCACCGATAAATTCTTTAGGAATAGATATCTGAACAATACGAGGTACATGTGGTTTGTAATCTTCACGTGGCTCTGTAATTACTTTTGCCATTTCGCCGAGAATATGCAATCTTCCTTCCTTAGCTTGCTGCAAAGCTTCAGCTAAAACCTGATGTGATAATCCATCAACTTTAATGTCCATCTGACAGGCTGTTATACCATCAATGGTTCCAGTAACTTTAAAATCCATATCACCTAAATGATCTTCATCTCCCAGAATATCAGAAAGTACAGCATATTTGCCTGTTGAAGGATCTGTAATTAAACCCATAGCAATACCTGAAACTGGCTTTTTGATTTTAACACCTGCATCCATTAATGCTAAGGTTCCAGCACAAACTGTTGCCATTGAAGATGAACCATTTGATTCTAAAATGTCAGATACAATACGAACAGTATATGGGTTTTCATCTGGAAGTACAAATTTCAAAGCTCTCATTGCCAGGTTTCCATGTCCAACTTCTCTACGGCCTGTACCTCTGTTAGGTCTAACTTCACCAGTTGAGAATGATGGAAAATTATAATGAAGAATAAAATCATTTTTCCCTTCAAAAACAACACCATCAATTATTTGCTCGTCTAATTTTGTTCCAAGTGTAATAGTGGTCAGTGATTGAGTTTCCCCACGTGTAAATACAGCAGATCCATGTGCTGATGGTAAATAATCCGTTTCACACCATATAGGCCTGATTTCATTTAATTTTCTTCCATCCAAACGGATTCTTTCATTAAGAATTACATCTCTTACAGCATCCTTATGAATATCATGGAAATAACGATTTATTTGAAAATCTTTTCCATCTTTTTCTTCTTCTGATAATGATTCAACGAATGCAGTTTTTACAGCTTCAAATAATTCTGCCCGTAAATGTTTATTTGCATTGCCTTGTTTTGCTATATCATATAACTGTTGATAAACAGCCTGTTTCATTTTTTCTTTTAAGTCGAAATCATTATTTTCATGGCAATATTCTCGTTTTTGTGTTTTTCCTACCATTTCTGTTAATTCCAACTGAGCCTGACATTGAATTTTAATAGCTTCGTGTGCAACTCTTAAGGCTTCAATCATATCAGATTCCTGAACTTCCTTCATTTCGCCTTCTACCATCATTATATTATCAATTGTTGCAGCAATCATCAAATCAAGATCTGCTTTTTTGATGTCTTCAATTGAAGGATTGATGATAAATTCACCATTAATTTTTGCAACTCTTACTTCAGAAATAGGACCATTGAAAGGAATGTCTGAAACGGCTAAAGCTGCAGATGCTGCTAATGCTGCTAATGCATCAGGTGCAGTGTTTTTTTCACCTGAAATTAATGTAATTTGTACTTGTACCTCTGCATGAAAATCATCTGGGAAAAGTGGACGTAAAGCTCTGTCAACCAAGCGAGAAATTAAGATTTCATATTCAGATAGACGAGCCTCTCTTTTAAAAAAACCACCAGGGAAACGTCCCAAGGCAGCATATTTTTCTTGATAATCTACCGATAATGGCATAAAATCAACATTTTCAGCAGCGTTTTTTTTGGCAACAACAGTTGCTAATAGCATGGTGTCACCCATTCTAACAACAACAGCACCATCAGCTTGTTTAGCCAATTTGCCGGTTTCAATGGTAATTATTCTACCATCTTTTAATTCAATTTTTTTGTTAATTGCTTGCATAATAAAGCTTTATAGTATATTTAATACAAAAAAAGGCAATTGATAACTCTAATTGCCTTTAAAGATTTTCTTAAAAGTAACACTTATTATTTTCTAATGTTCAGCTTTTTGATAATTTCTCTATATCTTTCGATATTTCTATCTTTTAAGTAAGCTAATAATTTACGTCTTTTGCCTACTAATAAAACCAATGAACGTTCAGTAGCAAAATCTTTTCTGTTTACTTTTAAATGTTCTGTCAAATATTTGATTCTATTTGTAAATAAGGCTATTTGACCTTCGGTTGAACCAGTGTCAAACTCTGATTTTCCGTACTCTTTAAAAATTTCTTTTGTATTTCCAGTTTTAAATTGCATATCTAAGATATATTTTGTTTTGACCTAAAAATGAGTTTGCAAAAATAAACAATTTTTCAATACAAATCTCATTTTTTCTATTTTTTTTATCTTTAATTTATTTTTTATTTAAAATTCATATTTTCAATAAATTGATTTCTCTTTTTAGAAGTTTGATATATTAAACATTCTAACTTGGAAAAATGTTTTAATTTTGTCAAATAAATAAATATTGATGAACATAATTATAACAGGTTGCAGTAAAGGTATCGGTTTTGAACTTGCCAAATTGTTTTGCAAAGATACAGATAATTTTGTAATTGGAATTTCCAGGACAAAAATTGAAAAATCGGTAATAACTGAATTAGGTAATAATACTCTTTTTAATCCTATCACTTACGATTTGCAAAAGATTACAAATGATTTATATGATAAAATTTTCCTTGAAATTAAATCGGTAGATGTTTTGATAAATAATGCAGGTTTGTTGATTAACAAATCTTTTGAAGATTTAAATGATAATGATTTTGACAATATGTTTAATGTTAATGTAAAATCTGTTTTTAAGTTGATTCAAATGTTACTACCCCATTTTTCGAAGAATTCACATATTGTAAACATAAGTAGTATGGGAGGTTTTCAGGGAAGTGCAAAATTTAATGGATTATCACTTTATAGTTCCAGTAAAGCTGCATTGAATATTTTAACTGAATGTATGGCTGAAGAATTTAAGGAAAGGCATATTAAAGTTAATAGTTTATCATTGGGAGCAGTAGATACCGAAATGCTAAGGTTAGCTTTTCCAGGTTATCAAGCTCAGCTTAGCCCAATTGAAATGGCGGATTATATTAAGAAATTTGCCGAAAATTCCCATAATTATTTGAACGGCAAAGTTATACCTGTTTCAATTTCAACACCTTAAGAATTTAACAGATAATGGGTTATAAAAGCGGAGAAATCAGTCACACAGGCATAATAAAATCTATAGATGGAAATAATATTAAAGTGATGATATTATCTAAATCTGCTTGTTCAGCTTGTCATTCAAAAGGAATGTGTAATATGTCTGAAATGGAAGAAAAAATAATTGATATTTATAATAATGATCATAATAATTACAATGTTGGCGATAGTGTTGAGGTATTGATGAGCCTGAGTATGGGAAATAAGGCTATTCTTTTGGGTTATGGGATACCATTCATCGTTTTGTTAACAAGTCTGATTGTTTTTGATAAAATTTTTGACAATGAAGGATTAGCAGGTCTTTTTACAATAATCGCCTTGATTTTTTATTATTTAATTTTATCAATTTTCCGTAAACGTATCAGTAAAACATTTACATTTAAAATAAAAAGAAATTAAGTTATAACAATACTATTATACTGATTGTACTTTAATATTTTACAAAAATTCTTATTTAATTTCTTAAGTTGCTTTTTTTGAGTGTGTATAATGAATATTAAATGATTTGTAATTTGCTCTAAAGCAGAAACATATTCAAAATTGATTTTTTTAAAGCATTTTTAAAATAATTCGTTGTTAAATTTATAACAATTCTAAATTAGAGCATAAATAGCTGTATAATAAATTAATACGTGACTCGTTTGTTTTAATGTTTTTCAATTTTTTTGTTAACTGTCTGAAATAGTGTAGGTTTCTGTTATTGAAAAAAAAGATAAATATCACTTATATATTGATATTTGTTTTTAATTTTGCCAATAATATCGAAAGTCATTTACTAAAAATATATAAGGAGATTTTTTAAGTGAATCAGGTTCTAATTTATTCTATCATTGCTTTAGG
>CAZYEM010000123.1:11050-12159 GCA_964646395.1 uncultured Bacteroides sp. | reverse complement strand
CAAACGTTTTCCAATGATGGCCAATTATCAGGTTATAATAGTTAAAGAAGCACAGGATTTGGAAAAGATTGAAGATCTAGCACCTTATCTTGATAATATTCAACCTTCTACAATACTTGTTCTCTGCTATAAATATAAAAAAGTTGATGGTAGAACCACTTTTAAAAAAAATATAGAAAAAAAAGGTATTTTCTTTGAATCTAAAAAGCTTTATGACAATCAATTACCTGATTGGATAACTAATTACCTGAAACAAAAGAATTACAACATTACTCCAAATGCTACAAAATTATTAGCAGATTATCTTGGTAATGATTTACAAAAGATTGTAAATGAAATTAACAAACTTATTATTAATGTTCCAGCTCAAACATCTATTACTCCCGATATTATTGAAGAAAATATAGGTATCAGTAAAGATTTTAATGTTTTTGAATTACAAAAAGCATTGGGTTCAAAAAATATAGTAAAATCAAATCAGATTATTAATTATTTTGCAGCCAATCCAAAGGAAAACCCTTTAGTTAAAGTTATTATCATACTTTTTCCTTTTTTTAACAAGATACTCACTTATCAGCAATTAACGGATAAAAGCCAGAAAAATGCAGCATCAGTTTTAGGAATTTCACCATTTTTCATTAAAGATTTTGAAGAAGCATCAAAAAAATATAGCATTGAAAAACTTTTTCAGATTATCTCATTATTGCGTGAATACGATATGAAATCAAAAGGAGTGGATAATGCATCAACTTCTGATGGTGATCTTATGAAAGAACTTATTTACAAAATATTACATTAATACAAAATAGAAACCTCTAAATAAAAATCTTTCGATGAAGTAAAAACTCAAAAAATTTATTTGTAACCTTGTGATTTCAATTTTACAATTTTCAAAAGATATTAAATTTAGATAATGATTTAATGTATTTACAGTTATAGATAATATTGTAATAAAATCGCTTGTTTTTGAGAATGTTTATCCCAATATTTTAAAAAAATGAATTTTAATATTAACATTTTTTTATATTAAACATCACATTATAAGTCAATAAAAAAAACTACTTTTGCTTTTTTTAAAATAAAGAAATCGATTTAACTTATACTTTTAT
>CAZYEM010000123.1:1162-11040 GCA_964646395.1 uncultured Bacteroides sp. | reverse complement strand
TATCGGATTACTAATTAGCTTTTTCATTTTAAGTATCACTCAACAATCTGTTATTAAAGCTCAGAACGCTACTATTAAAGGATTTGTATATGAAAAAGAATCAGGCGAACCCGTTATTTTTACAAATGTTTACCTAAAAAAAACATCTATTGGAGCAACAACCGATGTTAATGGCTTTTTTGTAATAAATCAGATTCCGCCTGGAAATTATACACTTATGGTTACTTATTTGGGATATGATTCACTTGCAATGCCTGTTACAATTAAGGCAAATGATATAATTAACAAGAAACTTTATCTTAACAAAGGTGCTTTTACACTTGATGTTATAAATATTTCGGCAGATCGGGAAGAAGCAAAACAGGAAACAAAAACATCTGTAATAAAAGTAACACCAAAGCAATTAAAACAAATTCCTACTGTAGGTGGACAAGCTGATTTAGCACAATATCTGCAGATTATACCTGGCGTAGTTTTTACAGGCGATCAGGGTGGGCAATTATATATCAGAGGTGGAGCACCAATTCAGAATAAGGTTTTGCTTGATGGAATGGTTATTTATAATCCTTTTCATTCAATTGGTTTGTTTTCTGTATTTGAAACAGATATTATCAGAACAGCCGATGTATATACAGGTGGTTTTGGTGCAGAATACGGAGGAAGAATTTCTTCTGTTATGGATATAAATACCAGAGATGGAAATAAAAAACGATTAAGTGGAAAGCTCACAACCAGCACTTTTGGAGCAGGATTGGTTTTAGAGGGTCCTTTATCAAAAGAAACTGAACAAAACCCAAACAGTACTTCTTTTATTATTGCTGGTAAAAATTCATACCTTGCTCAAAGCTCAAAATTATTTTATAAATATATTGATTCTGCTGGATTACCATTTAATTTCAATGATTTATATGCTAAAGTATCTTTTAATGGTTCAAATGGAAGCAAATTAAACCTTTTTGGATTTCATTTTAATGATAATGTTACCAATTATCAGGCATTGGCAGATTTTAATTGGAAAACATCAGGTTTTGGAGCAAATTTTATTGTTGTTCCCGGAGGTTCCTCTGTTTTAATGGAAGGTATATTTGCTTATTCCAACTATCTCATTACTATGGAAGACAAAGATGCTCTTCCGAAACAAAGCGAAATAAACGGATTTAATGCAGGACTAAATTTCACTTATTTTATTGGAAAAGATCAAATGAAATATGGCTTGGAATTACAAGGTTTCAAAACCGATTTTACTTTTTATAATGCAGTGAAAAGAAAATTGAGTCAAACGGATAATACTACAGAAATTGCTGGTTTTATGAAATATAAATCAACTGTTGGGAAATTTCTGATAGAACCTAGTTTTAGATTACAGTATTATGCTTCACTCTCTGAAGTTTCATTAGAACCACGTTTTGCGATGAAATTTTTAGCTTCAGACAAAATAAGATTAAAGCTTGCTTCGGGAATGTATTCTCAAAATTTAATAGATGCAAAATCGGACAGGGATATTGTAAACTTATTTTATGGCTTCTTATCAGGACCCGAAAATCTACCAGAAAAGTTTAGAGGAGAAGAAGTTACAAGCAAATTACAAAAAGCTCAACATCTTATTGTTGGTATCGAATATGATATTTTTAAACATATAACCCTAAATTTGGAAGGATATTACAAAAATTTTTCTCAGTTATCTAACTTAAATAGAAATAAGATTTTTGACGATACACCAGATTATGCAAACAGACCTGAATCGCTTAGAAAAGATTTCATTATTGAAACGGGCAATGCTTATGGTATGGATTTTAGCATGAAATACGATTACAAAAAAATATATTTATGGGCAGTTTACTCCTTGGGTTATGTAAACAGAACTGATGAATATCAGGATTATGTACCACATTATGATAGAAGACATAATCTTAATTTATTGCTTTCCTATCTGTTTGGTGCCAAACTCGATTGGGAATTTGATATTAGATGGAATTATGGTTCTGGTTTCCCTTATACTAAAACACAAGGATTTTACGAAAAAATCGATTTTAATCAAGGTGGAATCAATCAGAATTATACTACCACAAACGGAGAAATGGGAATTCAATACAGCGACCTGAATACTGGAAGACTTCCGGAATATCATCGACTTGACCTGACTCTGAAAAAGAAATTTGAAGTTGCAAAAAATTCAACATTAGAAACCACTATCAGTGTAACCAATGCATACGACAGAGAGAATCTTTTCTACTTTGATGCTATTAGATATGAAAGAGTTAACCAACTTCCATTTATGCCAAGTTTTGGTTTAAGCTTAACCTTTTAATACATGAAAAAAAAAATTTTAATCGTTCTTGTTTTCTTAGCTTTTAATAAAATCCCACTTTGTCAGAATCAAACAAATATTAAAAGTTTTAAATGGCTTGTTGGCATTTGGAGTCTCGACAGTAAATCTGAAAAATCTTTTGAAGAGTGGAATTTGATTTCAGATACTCTTTTAAAAGGCAAAAGTTATTCTATAAATCAAACAGATACTGTTATAAATGAAATTATTTCTATTGTCAAAACCAATGAAGGAATTTTTTATAAAGCAGAAGTTTTCAATCAAAACAATGGAGAAGCTGTTTATTTTAAATTGACGAATGTTGAAGGAAAATCGTTGACCTTTGAAAATAAAACACATGATTTTCCTAAAAAAATAAGTTATAAACTGCATACTGGGAAAAACTTAACAGCATCAATTGAAGGAGATACGATAAAATATGAATTTAAGATGATTAAAATTAAGTAAACACTACATTTTTATATGATTACTTTCGAAAATGCTTACGAAATTGTAAGTAATTCAGCCAAAATATTAGGAGTTGAAGAAGTGAATTTAATGGATACAATTGGGCGGGTAATTGCTCAGGATATTGTATCTGACATTAATATGCCTCCTTTTGACAAGTCAGCAGTGGATGGATATGCTTGTAAAAGAAGTGATTTTAATAATAAAAACAATTTAGAAATTCTGGAAATAATAAAAGCAGGTAAAAATCCTGAAATGGAAGTTGTTAAAGGTCATTGTTCAAAGATTATGACCGGAGCTATGTTGCCATTTGGTGCTGAAATTGTTGTAATGGTAGAAGACACAGAAGTTGTTGAAAATAAAGTTCATTTTCTGAATGATAAAACTTCTGCTAACATTTGTTACTTAGCAGAAGATATAAAAACAAATGATATTGTACTCACGAAAGGGAGTTATATTAAACCTCAGCATATTGCAGTGCTTGCTTCTGTAGGAGCAAACAGAATATTGGTTTTTAGGCAACCTAAAGTGGGAATTATTTCAACAGGAGATGAATTGGTAGAACCAGAGATTGTTCCAAAGGATTCTCAAATCAGAAATTCAAATGCTTGGCAGCTAATGGCTCAGGTAAGAAATGCCGGAGGTATTCCCGAATATATTGGTATTGCCAAAGACGATAAAGATTCAACTAGTGAAATGATAACGAATGCTTTTAAAATAAATGATATTGTAATCCTTACCGGAGGTGTTTCGATGGGCGACTTTGATTATGTACCAGAAATTATGAATGAAATTGGGGTAGAGATTTTATTTAAAAGTATTGCTGTTCAGCCTGGTCGTCCTACCGTTTTTGGAATTAAGGATGACAAATATATATTCGGTTTGCCAGGAAATCCTGTTTCTTCATTTGTACAATTTGAGATTTTAGTAAAACATTTAATACATAAATTGCAAAGTTCAGATATTAATTCGGTTGATATTATTTTGCCCATGGGTGCTGATATTAATCGAAAGAAAACGGAAAGGAAATCATTTATTCCGGTAAATATTAAAGAAGGTAAGCTTTACCCTATTGATTATCACGGATCAGCTCATATTCATTCCTATGTATTTGCAGATGGAATTATTGCCATGGAAAAGGGTGTTTTATTATTGAGAAAAGGAGAATTGGTAAATGTTAGACAATTATAACCGTAAACTTAATTACTTACGCATTTCGGTAACTGACAGATGTAATCTCAGATGTATTTATTGTATGCCCGAAGAAGGCATTCCAATGCTTGCTCATAAAGATATATTGACTTTTGAGGAAATAAAAGCTGTTGCAGAACAGGCAGTTACAATGGGTGTTGATAAAGTGAGAATTACGGGTGGCGAACCATTGGTTAGAAAAGGAATTGTGATTTTAATAGAAATGTTAGCTTCTATTAAAGGGATTAGAGACCTAAGTATGACAACCAATGGCATTTTGCTGGAAGATTTTGCTTCAGCATTAAAAACAAAAGGATTGCATCGAATAAACATTAGTTTAGATACGATGGATGCTGAAAAATTTAAAAATATTACGCGTGGAGGAGATATTGAAAAGGTAAAAGCAGGCATAATTGCTGCCCGAAAAGTCGGATTATCACCAATAAAGATAAATTGTGTTATCAATAATACCAAAGAGGAGAAGGATGCACTTGAGGTAAAATTATTTTGTGAACAAAATGGACTTGATATTCGTTTTATTCATCAAATGAATCTGAAAACCGGACATTTTGCAATTGTAGAAGGAGGTGATGGTGGTGATTGCGAACATTGCAATCGTATTCGTCTTACTGCTGATGGAAAAATCAAACCTTGTCTTTTCAACAATCTTGAGTTTGATATACGCAAAATGGGAATCAGGGAAGCTTTACAGTCTGCTGCAAAACAAAAGCCAGAGTGCGGATCGTTTAATGGAATTAACCATTTTAACAACATTGGAGGGTAAATCATATATTAGGTAAATCAAACAATTAACTATTTATCATGTCGGAATTCAGTCATACAAACGAAGAAGGTAAAGCTAATATGGTGGATGTTAGCAGCAAACCAAATCAGGTTCGGAGAGCTTTAGCAACCGGTCATATTAGATTGCAAAATGCTACAATAAAGCTAATTGAAGATAATAATTTAAAAAAAGGTGATGTATTGACCATTGCTGAAATTGCTGGCATAATGGCAGGCAAAAAAACCAGTGAATTAATTCCACTTTGTCATCCCTTAATGATAAGTAAGATAGATGTAAAAACAACAATATCGCAAACTGGAATCATTGTTATAGCTTCAGCAAAATGCACCGGTCAAACAGGTATTGAAATGGAAGCTCTTACAGCTGTGAGTATTGCCCTGCTTACTATTTACGATATGTGTAAAGCGGTTGACAAAGAAATGATAATAGAAGAAATTAAATTATTGGAAAAAACAAAGGAATAATAATTACTATTTGTCTGATAAATCTGTTGGATAATAATATAATACTAAGATATAAAATCTCCTAAAGAAAATATTAACTTCTTTTTTTATAATTTAATTAAAATAGAAAATAATTCAATCTTAGAATAATAGTATCATCAAAAACTTGAGTTGATATTTAAAACAATTTAATAAAGAAGCTGATAATAAAAGCCATAAGTAAAGATTCTTATAATAGGATTGAATAAATATTAATTATTTTTGTATGTTTGCAAAAATAAATTCAATATTGATATGAAATCAGCGTATAAAAATAAAGATGGGCAAAAAGCTTTAAAAACTAAAACAAATAACTCTTCTCCTAAATCACAAAAGAGCTCTAAAACGTCATCTTCTTTAATAAAAAAACAATATTTACTTTCTGTTTTAATTCTTTTTTTATTTATAATCAGTATTATAAGCTTTTCACCATCCTTAAAAAATGAATTTATTGATACATGGGATGACGGTGTATATGTTGTAAATAATCAGTTACTTCGTGATGTTTCATGGAATGGAATAATTAATATTTTTAAATTTAATGATGAATTTCAAAGGCTTACAAACAATTACCATCCTATCACAACATTTTCACTTGCAATCAATTATCAAATATCTGGTCTTAATCCTTCTTCATATCATTTAACTAATATTATCATTCATGGTTTTAATGCAATTCTTGTATTTCTATTTATTTATCTTCTAAGCAACAAAAGAATCTTACCAGCAATAATTGCAGGTTTATTATTTTCAGTTCATCCCATGCATGTCGAATCTGTATCTTGGATTTCAGAACGAAAAGATGTACTTTATACTCTCTTTTTTATTGCAGGTTTAATTTCATATTTAAAGTATCTGGAAGATGGTAAAATATGGAAACTATCCTTAACTCTCATATTCTTTCTTTTTTCCTGTTTGTCAAAAGCAATGGCAGTTCCTTTCCCATTTGTACTGCTTTTAATAGATTATTATCAAAGACGGAAGTTTTCAATGAAACTGATTTATGAGAAAGTTCCTTTTATTGTCATTGCAATTATCATTGGAATAATGTCCGTTAATCTGCAATCAACAACTGCTATTAATAAGTTTGAAACATTCACTCTTTATCAACGAATTATACATGCATCTTTTGGTTTTATAACTTATATTGGCAAATTTTTAAATCCTTCCAATCTCTCCGCATTTTATCCGTATCCATCTATAACACAAACCGGACAACTACCTCTTATTTTCCGAATTTCTCCCTATATCTGCCTTGTAATAGCTGCTTTTGTAATTTGGCTTTTAACTAAAAAGAAAGAAATTCCACGTTTAATTGTCTTTGGAATATTATTCTATTTATTCACAATAGCCCTTGTTTTACAATTCATTTCAGTTGGAAGAGCTATCATAGCAGATCGTTACACATACATTCCCTATATTGGTCTTTCATTTATAGTTGGAATGCTTGCTGATTATTATATTCAAAAGAAATCATCAGCAAAATACATTGGTTATACAATAATTGCAGCTACGATAATATCTGGTTTTGTTTTTTCGACCATGACTTATAACCGAACAAAAATATGGAAAAACAATATTACATTATGGACCGATGCAATTGAACAAAATCCTGATGTAAGGCTTAATTTTATTTATGAAAAAAGAGCAAGAATATATCTTGAAAAAGAAAATTTTGAATTGGCTTTTAAAGATTATAATACCATAGCTGCTAATGATATAAAAGATGATAATGCATTGGAACGCATTGGATATATTTATGGAGCATATTATAATGACCTGGGAAAAGCAATAACTTATCTCGAAAAGGCGAATAAAGTTAATCCAAATAATCTGGCTGTTTTAAAAAATTTAGGAGTTGCTATGGGGATGAAAGGTGATTTTCAAAACTCACTTACCTATTTTCTTAAAGCATATGAAATAAATAAAACCGATTCCACTTTAATACAGAATATATCATCAAGTTACAAATATATGGGTAAAATGGAAGAAGCTCAAAAATATGAACAACTTGCCAAATCTATTAAATAAAAATTACTACAAAAAGTGTAAACATTAATTAATACAATTGTATTTTTTGATAACCAAAAAAGTAATAATATGATTGAAAACAATGAATTATGGGGGTTGCAAATCTATGTAATTGTATTAATTACAGTTGTTGCAATTTTTTATTTATACTTTTTCTATAAAGTAATCCACGAAGGGTATAAAAGGGATTTATTAGGATTAGGTTTAATTATGGTCGCTATTTTGGGAAGTCCATTTATGGCTTATGCTTTTGTAAAATCCACAAAGAAAGATTCAAACCGGGTAAAAGTTGAATTTGAAAATAATGAGGGTGTTTTAAATACATATTCGTTATCATTTTTTATCAAGTTGAAGATTCCAATTAGTTCAATTAGAGCAATGAATGACATAAATAAGATTTGCAGGTTTTGTAATCATGAATTTATTGCAAATGAAAAACATTGTGAAAAATGCAACAAAAAGCGAAAATGGTTCTATTTACAAGCAATAAATAAAAAGACCAAATCAAAAACAGTAATAGATTTGGATAAATGGAATACCTTAACAGATGATTATTATTTAAATGATATAATAAGACTAAAACAACCTATAGAAATACATACACATAATAGTTAGGATTTTATATGAATAGAAAAATAATTATAAGTATAATTATGACATTAATTGCCTTACAACTTAATGCCCAAATGGGATTTAAAACCCAGCAATTGCAGTATTCTAGAGTTAAAACTGCGTATAAGGAAAAAGAAAAGCAAATACAAACTCATCTTAAAACCTTCAATCTTAATCTTAATAAGATAGAAATACTGCTCTTAGCTTTTAAAAAAGAAAGGAAACTGGAACTTTGGGCAAAAACCGAAGTACAGGAAAAATATCAACTGATAAAAACATTCGATTTCAGTTCATTCTCAGGTAAGTTGGGTCCTAAACGAAAACAAGGCGACGGACAAATTCCCGAAGGCATATATCATATAGATAGGTTTAATCCTGCAAGTAATTTTTATCTTTCTCTTGGCATCAATTATCCAAATGCTTCCGATAAAATTAAAAGTAATGCATCTGATTTAGGTGGTGATGTTTTTATACATGGCAATAATGTTACCATTGGTTGTATTCCAATAACTGACGATAAAATAAAGGAACTTTATATTTATGCAATTGAAGCAAAAAATAACGGACAAAAGAAAATTCAGGTTGCTATTTTTCCTGCCAGATTTGAGAAAGATGGATTTGAGAAACTTCAAAACGACTATGCTTCACAAAAAGCACTCCTCTCCTTTTGGGAAAAGCTTAAAGAAATAAATGATTATTTCCTTATCAAAAAACATTTGCCTAAAATCAGCATTGATGAAAACGGAGATTATATTTACAAATAAATTTATTAACTGATCCTTTAATCTCGATTTTTTTTAACATCATTTTGTTTCTTTAAATCATAATTTAGAGATGACAAAACTTTTCCATATATTTCGTTGTTAATATTCAGAAATAAAGCACTTATTAACAATGAATCAAACTCAACCATACAAACCAAAAAACCCACTCAGAATTGTAACTGCTGCTTCACTATTTGATGGGCACGATGCTGCAATCAATATTATGCGCCGCATTATGCAATCGAGTGGTGCCGAAGTTATTCACCTGGGACACAACCGTTCTGTAAAAGAAATTGTAGATTGTGCCATACAGGAAGATGCCAATGCTATTGCAATAACTTCCTATCAGGGTGGGCATCTGGAGTTTTTCAAATATATGTATGATATGTTACAGCAAGCAGATTGCGGACATATCAGGATTTTCGGTGGCGGTGGCGGAGTAATTCTTCCACATGAAATTGAAGAATTGCATAAATATGGAATTGCTCATATTTACTCTCCGGATGAAGGCAGACAAATGGGTTTGCAGGGAATGATTAACGATTTGCTCGAAAAGTCTGATTATCCTATCGGTGTAAATATTAAAAAGACTTTCGATTTGCAAAGAGTACTTAATACCGATTATAAACAGATTGCCAATTTGATTTCGGCTTGTGAAAACACTCCTGAAAAGACAAAAGAAATTACAAAAAAACTTAATGAAATAGCGGTTTTAAACACTGCACCCGTTTTGGGAATAACGGGAACCGGAGGATCAGGCAAATCATCTTTAATTGATGAAATTGTACGCAGATTTCTGATGTCTTCACCTGATAAAACGCTGGCAATTATATCTGTGGATCCTTCAAAAAGAAAAACAGGCGGTGCCTTACTTGGCGACAGAATAAGGATGAATGCCATCAATAATCCAAGGGTTTATATGCGTTCATTGGCAACCCGGCAATCGAATCTGGCATTATCTAAATATGTGCAGGATGCACTTACAGTAGTTAAAGCTGCTAATTTCGATTTTATCATTCTGGAAACCTCCGGCATAGGACAATCGGATACAGAAATAGTTGACCACAGCGATGTTTATTTATATGTAATGACACCGGAATATGGGGCAGCTTCCCAATTAGAAAAAATTGATATGCTTGACTTTGCAGATATAATTGCTATCAATAAGTTTGATAAAAGAGGAGCTTTGGATGCCTTACGCGATGTTAAAAAACAATATG
>CAZYEM010000123.1:0-1152 GCA_964646395.1 uncultured Bacteroides sp. | reverse complement strand
TTTCGGAACCATAGCTTCACAGTTTAACGATCCGGGAGTTAATGAGTTTTATACTGTATTGATAAAAAAAATTGAAGAAAAAACAGGAGTTTTATTACATGAATTCAACGATCATCTGGAAGGAACTTCAGAAAAGATACAGATAATTCCTCCTAAAAGAAACCGCTACTTGTCAGAAATAACCGACATTATAAGAAATTATAATAAATGGGTAATTCAACAAGGAGAGATTGCCCAGAATCTATACAGCTTTAAGAAAACCATTGAAGCATTAAAAGTTTCGAAAGGCAGCAAAGAACTGATTAAAGAATTGGAAAACCTTTATTCGCAAAGAGAAACCGAATTGGATGCGAAAAACAAAAAGCTGCTGGAAAGTTGGAACGACAAATTGAAAGCTTACAAACAGGATACTTTTATTTACAAAGTAAGAGATAAAGAAATAAAAGTAAAAACTTATACTGAAAGTTTATCACATCTGAAAATTCCTAAAATCAGTCTGCCAAAATATGAAGGTTGGGGTGATATCTTAAAGTGGAATCTTCAGGAAAATCTTCCGGGTGAATTTCCTTATACTGCCGGCGTTTTCCCTTTCAAACGAGAAGGAGAAGACCCAACACGTATGTTTGCCGGTGAAGGTGGACCCGAAAGAACCAACAAACGTTTTCATTATGTTTCGCGTGGTATGGCTGCCAAGCGTCTTTCTACTGCCTTTGATTCGGTAACGCTTTATGGTGAAAATCCTGATATTCGTCCTGATATTTATGGAAAAATCGGCAATTCCGGTGTTTCTATCAGCTGTCTGGATGATATGAAAAAACTTTATTCCGGCTTTAATCTGGCTTATCCGATGACTTCGGTTTCCATGACCATTAATGGCCCTGCTCCTATTTTGGTTGGCTTTTTTATGAATACCGCCATCGACCAGCAATGCGAAATTTATATTAAAGAAAACGGCTTGGAGGAAGAAGTTCAGAAAAAGATTGCTAAGATATTTAAACAAAAAGGAATTAAAAGACCAGGTTATCAAGGAGAAATTCCTGAAGGAAATAATGGTTTGGGGCTAATGCTTTTGGGTGTTTGTGGTGATCAGATATTGCCTTATGAGATTTATCAGCAGATTAAAACCAAAACCATTGCTAATGTAAGAGGAAC
>CAZYEM010000122.1:0-12211 GCA_964646395.1 uncultured Bacteroides sp. | reverse complement strand
GCAGAAAAAATAATCATTTGTATTTAAAGGGACTTCTAAAAATTGCTTTTTCTTCGTTGATCTTCAATTTTAACCTCATCCCAATGAATAGGGACTGCGATTTTTAAAATCTTATTCACCTCAAAAAATCTAATTATCAGAACACTTCTTAACTTTTTTAAATAGATAATTCGGGTTATAACAAAAAAAGACCTTCTTTTTCATTCTAAACACCCTTAGAATGTTCTAAACTACCTTTACAACATTCTTACCCCCGTTAGAACATTCAAAACACCATTTAGAACGTTCTATAAGTCAATTTGAACATTCAATTATCAATATAGATTGTTCACATCAGCATTTTTATCATTACAAAACATATTATAAGCATTCAAAATAGGATTTACTTTATACTTATGGGTATATTAATTAGTCTGAATCTGCAAAAGAATATTTATTATTTATAAATCTGTTTTTAGCAAGATATAGTAAGTCTTTTTCCAAAAACCATATTATTTTTGCATTATAATTTTAAAGCAATGAACCACAAAAGCGATACACTAAAAGATTATAACGAACGCATCAACAAGGTGATATTGTATATCAACAATCATTTGTATGAAGATTTGAATTTAAAGCATCTGGCTGAATATTCCAACTTTTCGTTATTTCACTTTCACAGGATTATGCGGGCACATCTGGGAGAGCCAATTGTGGGTTATATATTACGAATCCGTCTGGAAGCAGGAGCAAGATTATTGTCTTTTTCGCAAGATCAAATAAATGATATTGCCTGGAAAATTGGCTACGAAACACCTGCTGCATTTTCAAACGCTTTCAGAAATCGCTTTGGATTATCACCAGTTGAATTTAGAAACAGCGCTGTAAAAAATCATAATTTCAATCATTTTATTAACATGCAAAACAATATTCAAATGGAAATTAAACCAGTAATAAAGAATATAGATGCGAAAAAAGTAATTTATATTCAGGTAATTGATGCTTATGGAAGTGAAAAAACTTCGCAGGCATGGGAAAAAATCTGTTCCTTTATGAAAGAAAAAAAACTTTTCAGTTTTGGAATGGAATGTATCGGCATAAGTCATGACGATCCTTCAATTACCGAACCCGAAAAATGCAGGTATGATTCTTGCCTGACCGTAAAACAGGATTTAAAACCTGATGGAGAAGTTGGGGTAAAACAAATAGAAGGAGGCAGATATGCTATATTCAGATATGTTGGCCCATATCAACGGCTGAGTGAAGTTTATAACTATATATACCGCAGTTGGCTACCCACATCTGGTTACGAACTGAGAGATTTACCTTGTTTTGAAAAATACCTGAACAGTCCAGATAAACATAAGCCTGAAGATTTGAAAACTCATATTTATTTACCACTCAAATAGACAAAGTTATTATTGATAATTTGCCGGATTAAAAAACAAAAAGTCAGATGAATACTTACAGATTCTCATAAAAAAATTGTTTAATATCCGGCAGATTGTTTAAAATGTTTTTTAACTAAAGAGTTATCATATTCTCAGGTTTATCTTGTTTTACTGGCGGTATATTTTGCTGAGGCTTAATCAATAAAGTATCTCTATTTACTTCAGGAAACATCTTATTCATCATCTCCTGTATATGCTTCATATTTTCAAAAGGATCCAAAGTAAAGAAATCATTCTGAAAACCCATATCAGGGAAACCTTTAAAAAAATCATTTCCCATCATGTTGTTCTTAAACTGAGAAAAAATGCTGTCATTTTCCAAATTAAAAAACTGAATATCTGTGTCAGGCGAACTGTAAATTATTGAATAAGAAGAATCGTACTGAATAAGATTTCCCCTTTCATCAAACTTTTTATTCACTTTAACATCCACTTTTGGCTGATTGGTTTTTAGCGAATCATTTTTGTCAGGAATAAAAAAATTATCCTTATCATTCTGAATAACAAAACTGTATAGAACAATTGAAAGAACTAAAAATATTGGAAACTCTATCCATCTGCTGTTTAATCTTTTCATTTTGATATTAATATTTACTGATTAAATGTTTTTTTATTAACGCAATTTGCAAAACAAAGATTATACCAGAATATAATATATATAAAAAATTAAGAAGTTTTAACGATACCAAGAAGAAAAGCTGACAAAATGACAGACTTTTATTAAAAAAACTTAATTAACACTGCCATTGTGTCACAAAAATCAGTTTGGCAAAATTTTTGATATGATTTAGAAAAAAAACAATACTATGATTTGGATAATTTTTGGATTTTTTATGTTAATCAGCTATTTGATTGGCTATCAATTGAAATCTAAGTTTAAAGAATACAGCAGGATTCCGTTAAATTATGGACTTACCGGAAGAGAAATAGCAGAAAAAATGCTTAAAGAGCATGATATTTATGATGTAAGGGTTTTGTCAGTAGAAGGCGAACTCACAGATCATTACGATCCCCGCAAGAAAACTGTAAACCTGAGTAAAGATGTTTATTTTGGTAGTAATGTATCTGCTGCTGCAGTTGCTGCCCATGAATGCGGTCATGCAGTTCAGCATGCCAGAGCTTATGCTTTTCTGGAAATGCGTTCGGCATTGGTTCCTATGGTAAGTTTTGCATCCAATTGGGTACAATGGGTATTATTAGCTGGTATTTTATTGGTAAATACTTTCCCTTCAATTCTTTTTTTAGGAATTATCCTGTTCGGATTAACTACTTTGTTTAGTTTTATTACATTACCAGTAGAAATGGATGCCAGCAGAAGGGCGTTGGTATGGTTAAATACGGGAGGAATTACTACTCAGTCCACACATCCGAAAGCACAGGATGCATTAAGATGGGCTGCATATACTTATGTAGTTGCTGCTTTATCATCACTGGCAACATTGCTTTATTATGTTATGATTTATCTGGGAAGAAGAGAATAGAAAACTTCAACTATCTATTTTAAGAAAGCTATAATAAGTTAGATTCTGGCTTTGGTGAATTTTAGATTTTATTATTTATTATTAAAGAAATTCATTGTTCTTTCTATACCGATTGTGGTAAAGTTTTTGATAACATCAACAGCCATATCAACTTTTGGTAAAATAATTTCCTCTTCTTTTCTGGTCCATTTTCCTAAGACATAGTCAATCTGATACCCTTTTGCAAAATCATTTCCAATACCAAAACGCAAACGGGCAAAATCTTTGGTAAGTAATGTTTCTGTAATGTGAATCAATCCATTATGTCCACCATCACTGCCTGTTTTTTTCATTCGCAAAATACCGGGTTCTAAAGCTAAATCATCAACTACCACCAAAAGATTTTCTTTAACTATGTTTTCCTTATCTAACCAGTATTTAATGGCTTTACCACTTAAATTCATATAAGTGGTTGGTTTTATCAAAATCAGTGTTCTGCCTTTGAATTTAGCTTCAGCTATATATGCATGACGACCGATTTCAAACTTGGCATTTAATTCTTTAGCCAAACTATCCAATACCCAAAATCCGATGTTATGCCTTGTGTTAGCATATTCATCGCCAATATTGCCTAAACCGCAAATTAAATATTTCAATATGTTCTTGATTGATAAAACAAAAGGTATAAAGCAAAACTTTATACCTTTTGTAAATATTGTGAATTAAAAATTATTTCTTTCCGGTTTCTTCTACTGGTGTTTCTACTCCACGTGTAGTAATCACAGAAATAACGATTGAAGAGGCTACATCTAAAAATTCAACGCCTTCAATGGCAATTTGATTAACTTTAAATGAATCACCGATATCCAGTTTGGAAATATCAATCATAACATTATCAGGTAAAATGTCAGACATACCTTTAACTTTAAGTCTTCTCATTTTCTTAACCAATTTTCCCCCTCTTAAAACCCCTGGAGAAGTTCCTTTAACTTTTACAGGAACATACATAATAATTGGTTTGTTGTCAATAATTTCAAGAAAATCAACATGTAAGATAATGTCACTAACCGGATGATACTGAACGTCCTGTAAAGTAGCTTTGTATTGTTTTCCATCTATACTTAAGTCAATGAAGCAAACTTCATCAGTAAAGATAATATCTTTAAAATCTTTATCTTCACAAGTAAAATGGATCTGTTCGGTTCCACCATAAAGTACGCAAGGTACTTTTCCACTTTTTCTTACTGCTTTTGCATCTTTTTTCCCTACGTTCTCTCTAAGAGAACCGCTCATTGATACTATTTTCATTTTATTTGAATTAATTTGACCCGAATACTGACACCCATCATATTAAGGTCGATTTATTATTTATTAGGGTGATTATTTATTTTCGAAATTATATAATGCTGAAATTGATTCGTTACTTTCAACGCTTCTGATTACATCTGAAATCAATTTGGCTGTTGAAATAACCTTAATTTTATCACATTGTTTTTTCAGAGGTATGGTATCACTCACCACTACTTCCAAAAAGGCTGAATCAGCAATTTTTTCATAAGCATTACCGGTTAAAAGAGGATGAGTTATAACTGCTCTAACGCTGTTTGCTCCATTTTCCATCATTACTTCAGCTGCTTTGCAGATGGTATTACCAGTATCGATAATATCATCAAGCAAAATTACATCTTTACCTTTTACATCTCCAATAAGTTGCATTTTGCCTACTTCGTTGGGTTTGTTTCTTTGTTTATAACAAATTACAAATCCAGTACCCAATGCTTTTGCATATACTCCTGCCCTACGGGTTCCACCGGTATCGGGTGAAGCAAATGTTAGGTTTGGTAAATTCAGATTTTTAATATACGGAATAAAAATAGATGAACCATAAAGATGATCAACCGGAACATCAAAAAACCCTTGTATCTGATCGGCATGCAAGTCGATTGTAACAATTCTTTGAACACCTGCAGCTGTAAGCAGGTTAGCAATCAGTTTAGAAGCAATTGAAACCCTTGGTTTGTCTTTTCTGTCCTGACGTGCAAATCCAAAGTAAGGAATAACCGCAATAATTCTTCTGGCTGATGCACGCTTAGCAGCATCAATCATTAATAAAAGTTCGAATAAATTATCAGTAGGTGCAAAAGTGGATTGAATGATAAAGACATCACTACCACGAATACTTTCTTCAAAAGAGGGCTGAAACTCTCCGTCTGAAAATTCTAAAACCATTGATTTACCTAATTCTGCACCATAACTTTCTGAAATTTTCTCAGATAAATACCTCGAAGCTCTTCCTGTAAAAATATTGACGCTGTGTGCCATTTTTCCCATTTTTTGGTTTGCAAAATTATGCAAAAAATCTTAAAGTTGCATTATTTTATTTGTAAATAATTTTTTGAAAAACTATGTTCAAATTAAAAAAAAGTATTACTTTTGCATTTCTTTTAAAATTCTTTAAAAGCCCAGATGGCGGAATTGGTAGACGCGTCGGTCTCAAAAACCGATGAGGTAACACTCGTGCCGGTTCGATCCCGGCTCCGGGTACTGGGAAAAAGCTCTGATTTATCAGGGCTTTTTTATTTTAATTTCCTTTGCCTGTGAGCCAGATTTTAAAATCATGTGCTCTATCTGCACTAACAAATGTTTCTATATTACATGGGATTACAGTTGCAATTTTAATTTTCCCTTTTAAATGTGAATACATCTGACCAATTGCTTTATAATTAATAATTACACTTCTGCTGATCCTGAAAAATTTCCTTTTATCCAGCATCTCATTAAGTTTATCTAAAGAAAAATCTATTGGGAATGTTTCCTTACTGAATGTTAACAGGTTTATTGATTTCTCTTCAGCATAAAATAATGCAATTTCATCTGATTCAATCGCTTTTATAAATTGCCCATATTTTACAACAAATCTTTGTGGCATTTCTTTTGTTTTAACAATCATTTGTTCTATAAGTGAACTAAAATCAACTTGTTTGTGTGCTTTTTCCCATTTCAAAAGACTTTCTGCCAATTCTTCCTTTTTAACAGGTTTGAGTAAATAATCAATACTATTAACTTTAAATGCCTGTAATGCATACTGATCGTAAGCTGTAATAAAAATGACAGGAGAGGTAATTTCAATTTGTTTAAAAATCTCAAAACAAGAACCATCTGCCAGATGAATATCCATAAGCATCAAATCAGGTTGCCCGTTTACTGTAATCCAACTAATTACACTTTTTATAGATTCCATATTGTCAATGATGTCAACTGTTGGATGAAGTTCTCTAACCATTCTGTTCAATCTACGGGCAGCAGCAGCTTCGTCTTCTACTATTAATATTTTCATTTTCAGATAAAATTAGGTTGTAAAAATAATAAATTTAAGTTAAGAAATAAGCAGAAAAATAATAAATTTCCATCTGCCTTTTGTTTGCCATGTTATTCTTTTTATCCTTAAAACCGCAGATTTCTTTATTTCCATTGAATTATACGAATTATTCAAATTCTTATAAAATAATTTATTGAAGACAAAACCATTCAACTGTCTATTAATAAAGCATTAATTAAAATCCATGCAGACTTTAGGATTATAAAAAAATTGTATCTGTTTATTTTTTAGAAACCGATTTTCGTAGTTGCAAAAATATTTTGTGTAGCTTTGCAATATTAAATCAGAAATTTGAAAATGTATAAAAAAACAGTTCTCTTTACTATTTTTCTTACTGTAATAATTAATAGCAGCATCGCTAATTATGATTTCAATGCCAACTGCCGGAAAGCTCATCAGGCTATTATGAGTTTGAGATTAGCAGAAGCTAAATCCTTAATTGATATTGAGAAAAAAGCCGCTCCTTCCAATCTTATTCCTTATTATCTCGAAAATTACAGTGATTTTATTTCCATTGTAATCAGTCAGGATAAAAAAGAGTTCGACCGTTTGCTCAACAAGCGTTCTGATTTGATTTCGATGCTCGAAGATGGTGATAAATCATCACCTTATTACAATTATTGTCTGGCAGATGCTTATTTTCAATGGGCTGTAGCCCGGCTTATTTTTATAAAGGATTTAAGTAATGTGTTTGATGGAATAAAAGCGGCAATGGAACTGAAAAAATCGTATGAAATCATAGAGAGAAATCAAACAAAATTTCCCTCTTTTGCTCCTAATTTCAAGCTTTTGGGATTAATGCGGGCACTAATAGATGTAGTTCCTGATAATTATAAAAAAATAGTTCAAACCATTGCTTTTAAAGGTAGTTTTGATCAGGGAATAGCTGAATTGATGTTACTTACTGACAAGGCAATGAATGATGTTAGCATTAGTTATATAAAATCGGAATCCTTGTTTCTGCTGTGTTTTATCGAAATAAATTTGCAGGGAGATAAACAAAAGGCTGTGTTTTTGAAAAAATATTTTAATCATCCTCAGCTTAGTACCGAATTTAAAACGAATGCTGTATTAATGTATGCTAAAGCCCGCTATGAAATTTATTTTGGTAGAAACGATGAAGCCATCAAGACATTGGAAGATTTTCCAAGGGGAAAAGAGTATGCTTATTTTGGGTTTATCGACTATCTGACAGGACGTACCAAACAAAACCGGCTTGATAAGAATGCCGTTGATTATTTTTCAAGTTATATAAACAATTACAAAGGTGAACATTATATTAAAACTGCTTATCAGCAAAAAGCATGGTACTATTTATTAAATAATGATGTAGCCAAATATTATGAAAACATGAGAATGGCCAAAACCATGGGTTCATCACTTTCCGAAACAGATAAGCAAGCCGGTTATGAAGCAGAAAAGAATGAAATTCCGAATTATCGCCTGCTAAAAGCCAGGGTATTATGTGATGGAGGTTATTTTCAACAAGCTGTTAATGTACTTAATACTGAAAACTCAGGATTTAAAAATTCCAAGGATAGCCTGGAATATCTGTATCGTTTTGCCAGAATTTATCATGAATGGGGAAAACCCGACAATGCCATTCCTTATTACGAAACAACCATACGAACAGGCGACAAACAACCCTGGTATTTTTCGGCAAATGCTGCCTTGCAATTGGGTTTGATTTACGAAAGCCGAAAGGAAAACAATAAAGCCCGTTTATATTATAACAGATGCTTGTATATGGATCCGAAAGAATACAAAAACAGTTTGCATACCAAAGCCAAAGCCGGACTTAAAAGAATTCAGTAACAACTTTTAATACTCAAACAATCAATCAGTTAATAACAGCTTACTCTTTAATAGTCATTTCTTTAATCAGGTTATCTGCACCTGCAAATTTATCGATAATAAACAGGCAGTAACGAATATCAAGTGTTATATTCCGGCATTGATCAGGATCGTAGATTACATCACTCATTGTACCTTCCCAGTTACGGTCGAAATTAATTCCAATTAGCTGTCCGTAAGCATTTAAAACCGGACTACCCGAATTTCCTCCGGTAGTATGATTGGTTCCAATAAAAGCTACCGGCATTTCTCCCGATTTATTGGCATAACGTCCATAATCCTTTGCCTTATAAAGTGCTTTTAATTTGGGTTCAACCACATAATCGTAAATATTCGGATCTTCTTTCTGCATAATACCTTCAATGGTTGTGTAATGTGTATAATGAACCGCATCACGTGGATAATAATCATTTACTTTTCCGTAAGTTACACGTAAAGTGGAGTTTGCATCAGGATAAAACCTTTTAGCGGGTTGCATTTCCATCGTTGCTTTTACATAAACACGGTATAAGCTATCGGTTTTGTCAGATAAGTTTATGAGTTTCCCCTGAATTTTATCGATATAATTAATGTAAATGCTTGTAGCCAGGATATAAGCCGGATCTTTTTCCAGTTTTTTATAACTTCCTGCTTTGTATTTATTAAGGAATTCAGTAGATTTTTCAATGGTTGACATAAAGGATTTGCTGTAAATATCGTCGGCAAATTTACTGAAATCGCCTTTATATTTATTTTTAATGGCTTCGAATGCTTTGGGTTGGAAAGATAAATCACAATCCTGGAAATAGATTTTCATCAATTCAGCAAATATTTTCTTATCTGTATTTACATTGTAATTTTTAAAATAACCAGCTAAACCCTTTTTGTACTGATCCAATGTTTTTTGGAAATCTTCGGGTTTTATTTTTTCGTCTTTACTTTGATCAACTAACTTCTTGAATCCCCAGGCAAAGCGGATTATTTCAGGAGCAAGTCCGGCTTCCGAAAAGTAAACAGAAGCCATAGTATAGGGTTTTAATTCATTATATGTATTTTCAAATTCCTTAATCAATCCACCATACTCTTTCATTCGGATTTCATCTTTTTGCACCCAGTTTTCAAATTCTTTTTCCAACTCCTGTTTCTTTGAAATTGCATTTAATCGATTTATACCACGATTTTCCCCTATCCATTTTTTCCAGCCATTGGCAATACTGGCATATTTTGCCGAATACTGAATCCTGATTAATTTATCGCTGTTAATGTCAGAACCAATAATTTCAAGGCGTTTGTCGCGCATTTTAATACGGGCAGGATTGTCAGAATTTGATAATAAATCAACCGCATGAGATGTAAGATATTGCTGTGTTCTGCCCGGATATCCAAATACAAAAGTAAAGTCGTTTTTTTCAGCTCCTTTCAATGAAATTTCGAGGTGTTTTTTAGGTTGATAAGGCACATTATCAGCAGAATATTCAGCTGGTTTGTTATCTTTTCCAACATAAACTCTGAATATAGAAAAATCACCGGTATGTCTTGGCCACATCCAGTTATCTGAATCTCCGCCAAATTTACCTATATTTGAAGGTGGAGCTCCAACCAATCTGATATCCTTAAAAACTTCGGTAATAAACATATAATATTGATTTCCATAATAAAAAGGTTTAATGCTTGCTTTGTAATGCGTTCCGGAAACTGCTTCCTTTTCAATTGATTTACAGATTTTATCAATCGCATCTTCCCTTTCAATTTCCGTCATGTTTTTTTTGACAACAGCCAGAACCTTAGCTGTAACATCCTCCATACGAATAAGTAAAGTTGCAGTTAAACCCACGTTGGTTAATTCTTCGGAAGTTTTACGAGCCCAGAATCCATTTGTAAGGTAATCATGATCAAGTGAACTGTGCGATTGGATATTGCTGTAACCACAATGGTGATTGGTAAGTATTAATCCCTGATTACTGATAAATTCGGCGGTGCAACCTCCTCCAAACAATAGAATTGCATCTTTCAGACTCGAATGATTTATGCTGTAAATATCTTCAGCAGTTATCTTCATCCCTAAGGTTTGCATGTCTTTTTGGTTCAATTGCTCCAGAAGCATCGGAATCCACATGCCTTCATCGGCTTTTAGTGTAAATGTGCTCGATATTAGAATAAAAAATAATGATATTACTAAAATTTGCCTTTTCATGAATGATACTATTAAATGATTATTATTTGCAAAAATAGTAAAATCAATTTTCTAACAGCTCAATTACATGAAAATAATACTAAAGTTAATCACATTTTATTGTTAATAAATTTTACAATTTAATCAAACTTTTAAAACAAAAAAGCGTTATACTTGCACTATAATTAACAATTTTATAAATTAAATTTTATTACTATGAGAAAATTAATGACAATTTTATTAGCTATTGTATTAATAGCTGGGTTTACAACAACTTCAAAAGCTCAAATCAGTATTGGAGCTAAAGCAGGTATCGCAATGCCTATGGGCGATTTTGGCGATTCTTATGGAATGGGATTTGGAGGTTCTGCTATTGGAGAATATGCATTAAATGACAACATGGCTGTTGGCTTAAATGTTGGATTTTATACTTTTGGGGGGAAAGATCTTCCTTCTGGTGTAACAGCTTCATTTAATATTATTCCAATTATTGCTGATTTTAAATACTTTTTCATGACAGAAGGTTTTATGCCTTATGTTGGTGCAGGATTAGGTATGTATATGATGACTTCAAAGTCTGAAATTTCTGCTTTGTCTTTTTCAACATCAGAAAGCGGTTTTGGATTTGCACCAAAAGCTGGTTTTTGGATGGGCGAAGGTTTCAAATATGGTGCCAGTTTGGAATATAATATAGTATCTTTTGCTTCAACTTCTGTTGGACATTTAGGTATTAATGTAGGTATTATTTATCCATTAGGTAAATAATAATCTTTAAAATATGTATGAAAAGGAGTTCGTTAGGACTCCTTTTTTATTTTACTTAAATCAAAACACTTTTATTACTTTTACAGCTTTAATTCAATTAAATATTTTCAACAAACACCTATCTGATTATTTAATGCTTAAGAAAAAAAAGACTTCAAACAAAAAACTTATTTACGGAATCATTCTCTTGCTAGGTTTAATGCTTGGCTATTCCTTTTATGATGAAATAAGCAGATTTGCAATAAAAACTTTTTACAGGATTTATAATAGCTTGAATCTGGATGAAGTGGATCAGAGTAAAAACCTGAAAAACTTCGGAATACCAATTCCTTCAAAATATACAGTTCACGGAATTGATATTTCACGATACCAGAACAAGATTAACTGGAAAGAAGTTAAAAAAATGAAAGTGGATAGTATTAAAATTAATTTCGTTTATATTAAAGCAAGTGAAGGTAAAACACGTATTGACAGATATTTCGATTTTAACTGGGAAAATGCAAAAAAACACAATTTAATCAGAGGAGCTTATCATTTTTACCGTCCGCAAGTAAACTCAAAACTACAGGCCGATAACTTTATCAGTAATGTAAAACTCGAAAAAGGCGACTTACCTCCGGTGCTTGATATTGAACTTCTGGCAACAGGTTATCATATTGATAATACAGTTAAAGGATTAAAGAACTGGTTGAAAATTGTTGAAAATCATTACCATATTAAACCCATTATTTATACAAATATTGATTTTTATAATAAATACCTGGCAAATAAAGGTTTCGATTCTTATCCGCTATGGATTGCCCATTATTATGAAAAAAAGGTAAAGCTGAACCAGAGATGGCACTTCTGGCAACACAACGACAAAGGAAAAGTAAATGGGATTAAAGGGGATGTTGATTTCAATGTCTTTAATGGAGATTTGCATGAATTGAAAGCTCTTTGCAAGAAATAGAAGTGGATGACTTTGTTCTTTATCTTAAAATACGCGAGGATTTTTATTAGTGTTTTATTATTAGCTATTTACCATATCGTATCATTTTTTTAATTTATTTAAAAAATTAGTGTAATTCGTGCAATTCGTGGCGAATATAATAAAGAGTGCGGGTTTAAGATTAGTAAATAAAAAGAGCCGCCTCGGTTTCGATAGTGAAGCAGCCCTTTTAATACAACA
>CAZYEM010000121.1:0-12239 GCA_964646395.1 uncultured Bacteroides sp. | reverse complement strand
GTAGATGGTTGCAATACAAAGGAAGTTTTTGATGCAATTAAACCAAATACAAAAATGATTTATCTAGAAAGTCCAACTTCTTTTACATTCAAATTGCAAGATATTAAAACAATAGCCAATTTTGCAAGGAAAAATAATATAATTACAATTATTGATAATAGTTACTCATCACCTATTTTTCAGCAACCAATAAAGCTTGGAATTGATATTGTAGTGCACTCTGCAACAAAATATATTAATGGACATAGTGATGTTGTTGCCGGAGTTATTTGTAGCAATAGTGTAATGATTAAAAATATTTTCTCAACGGAATGGATGACATTAGGGGGAATAGTTTCTGCTGATAATGCATGGTTAATGCTTAGAGGATTAAGAACTTTACCAATAAGAATGAAACAAATATCAGAAAATACCAGTAAAGTAATTTTATTTTTGGAAAAACATCCTAAAATTGAAAGAGTTATTTATCCATTTTCTAATTCTCATCCACAATATGAATTAGCGAAGCAGCAAATGACAGGCTCAGGTGGATTATTTTCTATACTATTAAAATCTAACAGTATAGATAAGATAGATTTGTTTTGCGATTCATTAAAACGGTTTCTGATAGCATGTTCATGGGGTGGATACGAATCTTTAATCTTCCCCGCATCAGTATTATATTCTTCTCAGAATAATAATAAAAAGACTATTCCAATCAATTTGATAAGAATGTATATTGGATTAGAAGATGCTGATTTTCTAATACAGGATATTGATAATGCATTAAAATTAGTTTAACACAAATTACTCAATTGAAATGAGCAATCAATTATATTTTTAATATAAAAAATTATAAAACAATAGGTTGTGAAATAATTATTAATTTCAAATTTAAGTTTATCAGTAAAAGTCAAGCATAAAATATAATATGATATATTTTAAATTGAAAATATGGTTTTAATATAGTAAAATAAAATCAAAGATATACACTAACCCTACTCAAACTTAATATCCTTTACATTCAATTGTAAGCTTGTTTTTCCATTCCATTCATTTTCTTCTATATGATAACAAATTGAAAATGGAAATCCTTTTTGTATATATGTAAAAGATTGAGCTTGTTGAAATGCTATTCCTGAAAATGGATAACTTGAAACATCAGGACTTATAACAGAAAGTTTTATATGATTATTACCAACAACTTTTGAATAACCGGCATCTTTAACATTATCAGTCTGAAAGATAGGAGACATATTGCCTGGTCCAAAAGGAGCAAATTGTTTTAAGATATTATAAAATTTTGAATTAATATCTTTTAATTGAATATTATCATCTATTTCAATTTCAGGAGTAAGCATATTTTCAGTTAATGATTTTGCAACCTCAATTTCAAATTTCATTCTGAATTTTTCAAAATTTTCGGGTTTTAGAGATAAACCAGCTGCATATTTATGTCCACCAAAATGTTCCAACAAATCACTGCAAGCTTCAATGGCATCATATATATCAAAATCTTTAACACTTCTGGCTGAACCTGTTATCAATCCATTAGATTGAGTAAGTACAATTGTTGGACGATAATATTCTTCGGTTAACCTTGATGCAACAATTCCAATTACTCCTTTATGCCATTCAGGATTAAAGATTACAGTACTTTTGCTTGATTGCAGAAATTCATCCGATTTAATAAAATCAATAGCCTGCTGAGTTGTAAACGAATCCAGACTTTTACGATCAATATTATTATTGTTAACTAATTCTCCTACCTTTAATGCTTTTTCTATTGAATCACAATTCAATAATTCAACAGAGCTTCTACCAGTTTCCATACGACCTGCAGCATTAATTCTAGGACTAATCAGGAAAACTAAGTCATTGATAGAAAGCTCGCGTTTGAAAAAAAAGTTACTACTATCAACTGAATCTTCATTTTTACAAACATTACTAAATTTTAAAACAGCTTCTATTCCTGGACGAGGATTAGAATTGATAAGTTTTAAACCATAATAAGCCAGAATCCTGTTTTCTCCTGTAATAGGAACAATATCAGATGCAATACTTATTGCAACCAAATCAAGATATTTTTCAATATCAGAAAAATCAATTTTATTTTTCTGTGAATAAGCCTGTATTAATTTAAATCCTATACCACATCCTGAAAGTTCATCGTAAGGATACTCTGAATCAAGACGCTTAGGATCTAAAACGGCAATAGCATCTGGAATACTTTCACCAGGACGATGATGATCACCAATAATAAAATCGATTTGTCTTTCATTAGCATAATCAATTTGTTGAACAGCTTTTATACCACAATCCAATGCAATTATTAAAGTAAATCCATTTTCTTTTGCAAAGTCAATACCTTTATATGAAATGCCATAACCTTCTGAATAACGATCGGGAATATAGTAATCAACTTCATTATAATACTCTTTAATAAAGGAATAGACTAAAGCTACAGCACTGGTTCCGTCAACATCATAATCGCCATAAACAAGTATTTTCTCATTATTATGTATTGCTTTTTCGATACGTTCAATTGCTAAATCCATATCTTTCATCAAAAATGGATCATGTAAATCGGTAAGTTGAGGACGAAAAAAAGATTTTGCTTCATCAAAGGTACGAATGCCCCTTTGAACCAGTAAATTTGCTAAATGAATATCAATATTCAATTCATTCTGAAGCTTTGTTACTGTTTCAAAATCACCCTTTTCCTTTAAAACCCATCTCTTTTCCATCCTTGCTTTTTTAGAAGTGTAAAGTTAGTAATAATATTGTAGTTTAAATTAGTTAATCAAAAAAATAACAAAATTTCTTTTACCTTTATCTAAATTTCTATTTTACAAACAAATTCTTTTACTTTTTCCCTATTGATGAAAAATTTATTCCGAAAAGAATCTCATGAAAAATAGATTTTTGAACAGGTAAATAAACAAATCTGTACCCCAAATTTATAGGAGCTACAAATCGAAGTATATGCATTTCGCTGTTTATCTCACTGCCAATAGATTGTAAATAAAATCGATTACCCATATAATATGCTTTTGCTTTTCCATAAAAGACATTCATATCCAAACGTTTCAAATATAATAAAGAGCTTAAACTCAAATCAGGATAAAGTAATGGAAAATAATATTTAACGGATGCAGACATAAAATTTTCATTTTCAATGGAATAATTACCCAAAGGATAAGAAATTAAGTCTGAGTATCTATAATTTTCTTCACCAAAAATTCTTTTTTGATATGCTGTATAAGCTATAAAACCATGATGTCTGATTATAGATGGAAAATAAAAATAACTTTCAACTGATGCAATATTTCCTATATTTCTTATCCCATAAGGTGAATGTCGATAATTGATTTCAAGTGTTTGTCCCCATTTAGGAAACAAATCCCTTTTACTCATTTTTAAAGTATGATATGCATATAACCGATAATCAATACTATTAATATTTCCCTTTATAAAAATATCAGGTGTTGATGAGTTGTGAGATATATTAATTAATGTTGTTCCAACTGATGGCTGAATTCCTGTAAAATATTTCCCTGTTGAAAATTTTAAGGGAACTCTAACTAAAACTTTTATATTAGTTTCTCCAAAAGTAAAAGGAAGTCTTGTTTTATCAGCTTTAATCAAAATTGCATTTCTTTCTTTATAATCAACCTTGGTTTCAATTATAGGAAACCATCCATTATAACTAAAATTAAAATAATACTTTCCGGTTCTCTCTGCAGACAAATATTCATAACCTGTTGTGATAAATGTTGTACTAAGTAAATTCTGCGACATAAAAGATATCCCCGGAGCAGCACTCTGATTATTTGCATCTATTGATAATGGAGCCCACGAATGAAAATTAAACAAATGCTTTATTTTACTATATTTCTTTACTTCAAATTTCTTATTTTCGATACTATCAAATACAATAGCCCCCTTTTCTTGATTTGCAAGTAAAATGGCTGTTTTGAATTCATTTAAATTATTCTTTTCTATTATTTTCCATGAGTTTTGATTTAAATCTGCAGTGACGGTTTTAAAACCTTCGGATGTATAATTTGAATAAAGTAATTCATTTTCATCACTAGAGATAAAAGGATCTGTTGCTCCATATTTAGAAGAAGTAATTTGATATTTTAGTTTTGTAATTGTATCAAATGCGAAAATTTCTGAAGTTTCATTTTGAATTCCAATATAAACAATAAAATTTTTAAAATATAATGGATTACTTATTTCATGATAATCAAATGGTAGTATATGATGAAATGAATTATCTGAAATCCTATATTCTAAAAAAGCTTTTCCATTGGAACCAATTGCAGTTGAAATAATTTTATCTCCATTATTATTAAATGACGGATAAGTTAAAAATAAATTATCAGGGCTTGATACCTTATTAATTATTTTACCATTTAAAGTATTTAAAATTACTAATGAACAAATATTAAACTCATCTACTTCAATTAAAGCTATTTTCGTTGCATCTTTTGATAACGAAGGTGCAAAATATCTGCTTTTTGATGTAATCTGTTTAGTTTGTTTTGAATGCAAGTCATATACTTTTACAACAGAATAATTTTTTAAGCTCCATCTTAAATCAGGAATTTGTTCTGTCCAAACTATCTTATTATTTGAAAAACAAATTGAATTAGTTGTCAGGTTTCCAGGAGTATGTAAATTTATACAATTACCTTTTGAATCAATTTTTACTATTCTGTCTAAATCATCTAAACTGGTTTTTAATACAACCAATTCACTATCATTTATATAATGAGGAAACCGATAATCAGTAAAATATTTATCCTTAGTTAAAAGTTTGTTTTTTAATGTTGTATATTCTTTATTTTTTTGCTCTTTTCCCCATAGAGAATCTAATTCATTTAATGTTTCGTAATAATGCTGAAGTGGAGTTTTCTTCGAATATTTTTTAAAACCCTGAGCAAAAGGAACTCCCATATATGGATTACGTGAAATATACTTCAAAGTTCTATCCCATATATCCGAACCATATTTTATTCTTGCATTTGCTACCAATTGATAACCCATTGTATAAGGATCAGGAACATGATCTTTATATGAACCAAACATGGTTTTGTTATAGCTAAAAATACCAATTTCCAGAAGCTGAGCTTTCAAATCCATTGAAAAATCAGGAATCCTTCCCCTACCCGATTTAGTTAATGCAGTTTCCATTACAACTGCATCCCCTTCTAAAAACCAACGAGGCAAATAAACCCCTGCAATAGATCCTGTACCCATTTGCCCAAATGGTAAATATAAAAACATACTTAAACCTCTGTACATCTGACTTACCTGAACTACATGTCTGTACTCGTGTATTGCCAGTTGTTGCAACCATGGTTGAGCATAAATATCCTGAGAAGGACAAGTGTACCATTCACTTCTTTTGGGTGCCCAAGTTACAAACCCATTTGATACAGTAGTTTGATTATGAAGAACTATGGGAATCTTTAAAGGTTTCCTTGTTAGAGAAAGCGTATTTTTTTTATAGGTATAAAGCAAATAATTTGCCAGCTCATTAGCCTGACTTTCAAAACCGGAAGGAAAAATTAATTTAAAAAAAGAAGTATCAATTTGTTTCCATTTTATACCAGCAGGATCTTGTCCTACATCATAAAATTGAGCATTCAATTCAGAATGAAATATAAAAAAAAAGAAAATTATTAATAATTTATTTTTCATTCAATCAAATTACAATCCTGATGCTAGTAAATCAATGATATGAATACATTTTATAGGCAAATTTTGCTTTTGGATATAAGCATTAATATGCATTAAACAAGTTATATCTGTTGAAACAATGTATTCAGCACCTGTTTCTAAAGCGTTATTAACTTTATTTTCAGCCATTACTATTGAAATGGCTTCATTTTTAACAGAAAAACTACCTCCAAAGCCACAGCAGATATCCGTATTTTTCATTTCAATTAATTGTAAACCTTTTACTTGTTGTAAAAGCAATCTTGGTTCATCTTTAATCCCATACTCCCTTAATGCAGAACAGGAATCATGATAAGTTACTTTATGATTGAAAGTAGCACCTACATTTGTTATTCTTAATACGTTAACTAAAAAATCGGTAAATTCAAAAATATTTTTTTGCAGTTGCCTGAATTCCAAATGATATGCAGTATTGTGAAAAAGCTTACCATAATAGTTTTTAATAAAACCAATACAAGTACAGGACCCACCTACAATATATCGATTATTTGGAAAATCTTTTAAGAATTTTTCACCCAAAGTTCTTGCTTCATCCCAAAATCCATTTGCGAAAGCCATTTGTCCACAACAAGTTTGGTTAGGATTATAATGTATTTCTAATCCTTGTTTCTCCAAAATTTTTATCATATTAAAGGCTGTGTCTGGGAAAAGTTGATCAATGAAACATGGCACAAAAATATCTATCTGATTAGTCATAAAAGCTTTATAAATATAGAAATAATAATACAAAAATAGTAAAAAAATATTCCTTATACAATTTAAAAAAAATAAAAATTAGGTTTATATTTTTATTACTATTTCATTACTAGTTATTTAATATTATGAATGAAAATACTGGACTTCTAAAAATGGCCTTTTCTTCGTTGAATTTCAATTTTAAGCTCCTTCTAATGCATCACGACTGCAGTATTTTAATTTTTATCGCAAAAAAAACTAATTTTCAAAACCCCATAAAATACTATTTTGATTTTAATATTAAATTTCTATAAACATAAAAGGCTGAAACATAATTTGATTCAGCCTTAATATAATATTATAATTCAAAAACTACTTTCCTGATTTAATCCAATTAATAATTTTTTCGCTCATTGGATTTTCTTTTGGTGATACAACATCAATCAAATTTCCATTTTCATCAATCATAAACTTTTGAAAATTCCATTTAATTTCTGCATCAATAACACCATTTTCACTTTTAGAAGTTAACCATTTGTATAATGGATGTATATCATCACCTTTTACTGAAATTTTTTCCATCATTTGAAAAGTAACTCCATAATTTTTTTCACAGAAAGATTTAATTTCCTCATTGGTTCCTGGCTCTTGCGACATAAAATTATTAGCTGGGAAACCGATAATAGTAAATCTAGCTCCTCCATACATTTTAAATAACTCTTCTAACTGCTTATATTGTGGAGTTAAACCACATTTTGAAGCAGTATTTACTACCAAAACTTTCTTTCCTTTTAAAGTAGATAGGTCGAATTTTTTACCATCTATAGTTTTAACATTAAAACTATAAAAATTCTTCTTCTCATTCTGAGCAAACAAATTTAAAGATACTATCAATAAAGTTATTAGCATTATTTTATTTTTCATATTTGTATATATTAATTATTAAATTGTATTCTTTAATTATTGAAAACAAACAATTTATTTCAGAAAAAGTTTAAAGATATTGAAAAATCGTTTTGCTGGTTATTTTATTAAATTTGTCTTTTTCAGTAATCAAAACTGACATACCATTTTCATTTCTAATATAATCCTTTGATTTATAAATAGAATTGCTTTCATTATTATAATAAATAATTTTACTATTATATTCATTATCATTATATTCATATACTGTTTTATATTTTATTTTCCCTTTTCTATTGTATGCAATTAAAGTACTTTTTACAATTTTTTTACTATTATTAAATTCATAGATTCTAACAATACGAGGAGTTTGCTTTTTTATATTGTAATAAGTATCCTGACATAACCAACCATTATATACTTTTTCAGTTATTCTTTTAGATACAAATTTATTTTTTCTGTCGTATTGAGTATAATCTATTAAAACAGAATCTTTATCAAACTTTCTTATGGTTTTTGATAGCTGTCCATCATATCCGGTTGATATATTTGTAATTGTAAATCCTCCATCTTTATCATAATCTGATATTTTACAAACTTTTACTGTATCTTTCATGTTTTTGGTTTCTTGACCTTTTGAACTACAGGCATAAGACCAGAATTTTTGAAGTTTACCATTCCCTTTATATGTGGCTGCTGATTCTAACTCACTATTTGAATAATAAGAGTAAACAATTCGATAAAACAATTTTTGCTTTTTACCTTTATAAGTACAATTCTCTAATATTTTCCTATTTTCGTTATATCTAAAGGCTCTTTTTAAGTAAATATTACTATCCTCATCAAGCGTATTGCTTTCAATAACGTTTCCAATTGAATCTGTTTTTGTTTCGTACCATGAATTAATTTTACCATTACGTTTAAAAGATTTAAACATTGTCATAATACTTTCATTGTATTCTCTTTCAATATGATAAACATTTTTCCCCTTACGATTATAAGATTTATCACTAACAACATAACCATTTTCATTAAAGTTTTTTTCAAAGCTTAAATATGGGGTTTTATCCTTTTTAATATCCTGATGTATAACTTTTAATGATTTAATTTTATTTTCTTTGTATTGATTTCCATGCTCTCTGAATGGTTTAAATTGATTAAAAGGACTAAGATATCGAACAGACATAATGTCAAAATCACTATAATCGTAATTATAATGAACAACATTATTCTCAGGAAAATAATAATACATTTGTGAATTAGCAGTAAATGGAATCATAATTATGAAAGCAATGAATGCTATTTGCCATAATTTTTTTCTTTCTTGCATTTTTAATTTAAGGATTGAGTAATTGGAATTTATTTTTTCTTTCATACATTTTAAGTTTTTTTGCTTTACATAAAATTTAAAATCATTCAAAGAACGCATTAATCGTGTATTTTATTATAAAAACTTTATGTCAAATTCAAATTTAAAAAAAACTAATTTCAAATATAAGCAAAAAAACCTGAAATAATAAATTATAACAGGTTTTTATATATTTTTCAAAAAGCTAATTATTTAACTTGCATTATATAAACTATTTCTTTGAGCCTTTATTCTATCATCAGAAATATAATCATCATATTCGGTCCGTTTATCAATCATTCCGTTTGGTCCCATCTCTATTACCCTGTTACAAACAGTTTGAATAAATTCATGATCATGAGAAGACATTAAAATATTCCCCTTAAATTTAATAAGTGTATTATTAAAAGCCTGAATAGATTCGAGATCCAGATGATTTGTAGGAGTATCCAATAACATGATATTTGCATTTCTCAACATCATACGTGCAATCATACAACGAACTTTTTCTCCACCTGACAAAATATTTGCATTTTTATAAATTTCATCTCCGGAAAACAACATTTTCCCTAAAAATCCTCTCAGATACATTTCAGAAGTATCAGTGGAAAACTGACCTAACCAATCAGTTAATGAAATAGGTTTTTGAAAAAGATGCTCATTTTCAAGTGGTAGATAAGCTTTTGTAATTGTTTGTCCCCATTCAAAAGAACCACTATCAGCTTCAATATGTCCTTTAAGAATTTCAAACATGTAAGTCATTGCACGTGTGTCTCTTGAAAGAAAAATAATTTTATCATTCTTTTGAACACTAAATGATAAATTTTTAAAAAGTACAGTTCCCTCAACACTTTTTGTTAGATTAGTAACTTCGAGAACCATGTTTCCTGGTTCACGTTCGGGCGTAAAAATAATACCTGGATATTTTCGGGTTGATGGTTTGATTTCTTCAATATTTAACTTCTCAATCATCTTTTTACGACTGGTAGTTTGCTTTGATTTAGAAGCATTTGCACTAAAACGTGCTATAAATTCCTGTAATTCTTTTTTGCGTTCTTCTGCTTTTTTATTTTGAGTCAACTGCTGACGTAAAGCCAATTGACTTGATTCATACCAAAAAGTATAATTACCCGAAAACATTTGAATCTTATTAAAATCGATATCAACGATATGAGTACAAATAGAATCAAGAAAATGCCTGTCGTGAGAAACAACCAATACAGTATTTTCGAAATTTGCTAAATAATTTTCAAGCCATTGAACAGTATCTAAATCTAAATCGTTGGTAGGCTCATCTAATAATAAATTGTCTGGTTTTCCAAATAATGCCTGAGCCAAAAGGACTTTTACCTTTTGCTTTCCACTCATTTCTTTCATTAATTTAGTATGAAATTCCTCTTTTATACCTAACCCACTTAATAGACTTGCAGCATTACTTTCAGCATTCCAACCATCCATTTCAGCAAACTTTTCTTCTAATTCTGATGCTCTTATACCGTCAGCTTCCGAAAAATCAGGTTTTGCATATATTTCATCCTTTTCTTTCATAATAACACTTAGCTCCGAATGCCCCATCATAACGGTATCAATTACAGTATAATCATCAAATTCAAAGTGATTTTGTTTAAGCACAGAAAGTCGTTCGGAACTACCAAAATTTACATTACCTCTTGTGCTATCCTGAGCACCATATAATACTTTTAAAAATGTTGATTTTCCGGCACCATTTGCACCAATAATTCCATAGCAATTGCCTGAAACAAATTTCAAATTAACATCCTGAAATAATATTCGTTTCCCAAATTGTACGCTCAAATCTGATACTGTAATCATTTAAAAAAGTGTTATTTATATATATTGATTTTGCTAAATATTAAGTTTGCAAAGGTAAGTAAATCAATAAGATTTCAAGTAATAATTAGTTTTAAATTCATAAATATGTCTGAATGCATAAGTAATCCTTTAAATACTTCTAATATTCAGCAATATAAAAATTTAACAGTAAATAGTTTTGTAATTAAATTAAAAATTAAAAAACCATTAAAACCACAATTATTATCTTATAGCCCGCTATTTTAGCAAATTACACGAATTAAAAGAAATCTTATAATGATAATAATTGTAAACAGTTAATAATAAAACACTAACAAATTCTTTACGAATAAATAGGAAACTAAAAGAAAACTATGTTGGTAAAAAAAAATCAAATATTAGATTTACAAGATAAATTTTAATAATATTAAATTCTTTTCATGGATTTATTAGTAATTTTGATAAATTATTAATTTTTTCAAATGAAAAATTTTTGTTTTTTTGTGTTTTTTGTGTTTTTTGTGTTTATTTTAAATGCACAGGAAAAAGATAGTATTATCACATTATCTGAAACAAAAATAAGTTCTTATAAGATTAAAAACCATTTCAGTGGAACAACAATTGAATTAAATAATTCAATTAAAATAAAAAATGATCTTGGAGAAATAATAAAGAATCATCCTAATGTTTCTTGCATTCGAAGAGGTGGAACGGCAATTGACCCTGTTTTTAGGGGTTTTAGGAATAATCAATTGCTTATCATGCTTAATGAAGGAATACGAATTGAAGGTGGTTGTCCTAATAGAATGGATCCGGTAACAGCACATATTGATGCAGATGAAATTGAAAGTATTAGTTTTTTTCAGGGAACAGAAATGCTGGATTTCGGACCAGCTATTGGTGGTGTTATGATAATAAAAACATTTCAACCTTATGCTTTTGATAAATGGACTGTGAAAACAAAGATTAAAAGCAGTTTTGAAAGTAATTTCAACGGATTGAGTAATTCTGTAACAGTATTTGGAGGAAATAAATCACTGTTTTTCAGTTTCTCAGGTGGTTATAAAAATTATGGTGATTATAAAGATGGCAATAATAAAGAAATACTTTCTTCTTTTATAAAATATTATTCAAATTTAAAAATAGGATATAAATTAGCTGAAAACCAAACAATAAGATTAAATTACACGAATAGTCAGGATCGCGATGTTAAATTTCTTGATTTACTAATGGATGAAAAAATGGACAATACACAAATTTATAATGCAAATTATTTACTTACAAGCCATAATAGTGATAAATTAAGTATAAGTATTTATCATGCTATCGTTAATCATAATATGGATAATAGCTTCAGACCACAATTTTCGGAAATTGTTCCACCTTTAACTGGATTAATGCAAGCTTATTCGGATGTGGTTGCTTCAACAACAGGATTTTCTGCAAATTATCAATTTACATTTAAAACTCTTAATTTTCAATTAAACACCGACATCGATCATGTTCAAAAAGATGGAAATCGTAAGCGAAGTATGATTATGAATATGAATGGATTAACAACTACATCAAGTAAATATGACAACTTATGGAAGAATGCGAATATAATTAATACTGGTTTATCATTGGGAATCAAAAAAGATATGATAAAAAAAGATTTATTTCAAAACATTGCTCTTAAAATACGATATGATTATAATGTCAATTATTCATCTGATACTTTTTCATTACATTCTGCTTCAACAACTATTTTTGATAATTCAAAACAAAGTAA